>NZ_JAGQAY010000061.1:0-5541 GCF_024345355.1 Cyanobium sp. WKJ7-Wakatipu | reverse complement strand
CGATAAGATCGAGATCTGTTGCGGCTGAATGGCTTTCGGGCACAGGGAGGAGGCAATTCCGCCGACCTCAACTCATGCTGGCAGCCCAGGCAAGCTCGCCTGTGCCAGACTTTGAATCAGCCCTGGGGGGGAAGGCGTCGCGCTCTGGTGAACGGGATGGACGGTGCTAATAACGCTCTGGGCCTCAGCTAAGAGAAAGGCGAACCTGTAGCAGTTTTATTTGGCTGGCAGCGCAACCTATTCTTTCATTTTTAGTTATTTTTTAGAGCGGGCAATCTATGCAGATGAAGATGCGTATATCTCGCGGCCGGTCGCATTGCAAGCTTAATCACCGCGGCGTGCGTTCCATCAGCCGTCCCAGCTTGACGACACTCAACGCTGGGCTGATACCAGCGCATCGGCTTAAAAGCTATAGGTATTAATCAGTCGAAGCCTCAAAAAGGGCAGGTATTTCTACACAGCTGAGCGCCATTTCATGAACTCCACAGTGGCTCTCCATCACATTGCCTTCAAGGTCTTCCGCTCTTAGCTGAGCATCACCCATTGAATCCACGAGCCTTAGATGCCTGCAATGTCGCCCTGCATCTCGCAAGAACTCAGGCAACCAAAGCAGCACCCGATGCAAACTGAGCGCTTGGGCCTCATGGTCTGAATAAACCCCTCCATAGGGGATCCGCAAGTAGACGCGACACCAGGGCTCAACCCTCTGCACATAGAAGGCGTGGCTTTGCATGCCATGCCCCCAGAAGCCGATGGCGAAGTGTCCCTCGGGTGCATCCCGTAGAAAATCCTCCACATCGGGCTGCACCCGGTAGGGATGCTCCAGGGCCGCTGCAGTGCCAAAGAGCAGTTGTCCCAGCCACAACAGTTCCAGATCAGCAGGAATGAGCCCCCGGGGCATCGGCTCGCCGATGCGCTCGGCGTAGTGCTCCGCCAGATCAGTCGTTGTTGGCGGTGGCATCGCCCTATTGCGCGATGCCATCAGGCTTCCTCGCCGTTGAGATCCAGAACAGTCCAGGTAGTGCTGCGCACAGGACCACAAGCGAAGCCACAGGTGGTGATCTCAAAGGCCACCCAGTTCGGTTTGTCCACGCTCTTTAGGAAAGCCACCACGTCGGCCCCGTCGTCGAGCGCGTCCTGAATGGCGACATGGGCAGCCCAATGGGGCTGCAGTTCGTCGCAAAGAAGTTCGGGTTCATTCGGCACCTCATGGCACCAGAAGCCACGGACCGTTGAGGCATTGGGCTCTCCCGTCTCCTTAAAGACAGGTTCACCGGTAGCCGGGCAGAAGAAGTTCCAGTCGTCCCGCTCCAGTTGGATCAGTTGCATGGCCGTGAATCGCAGCGAGCTAACTGTTGCCCGCCCAATCTCCTTTGCAGCCATTTCTCGTGCGAAAAAGGAGGCTGGGATTGCCGCTTCCCGTTGATGGCCATGCCGGCCTCAGCTTCCCTGCAGCAGTGTCAACTGGGCATTCGATACAGGCCGTGCTGGCAGATCCCTAGGGCTGGAGCCTTTCAGCCGTAGCGGGGCCGTTGGGGCTGGTTGCCACCGAGCCGTCAAATACCCACCTAATTCCCTCGTCCAGTCCTCGCGCTGCGTCAAGGATCGGGCCATGCGCCCCGTTGGGGCGTCCTTGTCACATCCCTGCGGCAGGCCGTTGGGGGTGGGGTTCTCTGCCGTCCCCAGATGGCTGCCCCGCTTTCCCGCTCTGCCCTCCGTGCCCGCGATGCCTTGGTGCTCCAGCACCTCTCCCTGGCTGATGCCGTTGCCTCAGCTGTTGCCCGCCGCTTCTTCCCTTTGGTCGAGCGGGAGGATCTAATCCAGGTAGCTAGAGAAGCCCTGCTTCGTTCAGTCCTGCGCTGCAAAGCAGGTGAGCCGGCAGAGCCCTATCTGCGCCGCTGCATCTCAGGTGCCCTGCAGCATCACCTGCGCGATCGGGTGCGGCTGGTGCGCATTCCACGCCGGCTGCATGAGCAGGGTCAGTGCCCCCTGGGTCACATCAGCCTTGATGGCCACGGCGAAGGCGAGCCGTGCCTGCTCGATCAGCTGGCCAGCCCAGAGCAAGAAGCAGCCAGCCCCGCTGATGATCTGGCGCTGGAGCAGCTAGTAGATCAGCTGCCTGCAGCTCAAGCCACGGCCCTGCGGCTCACCATCCTTGAGGGGCTCTCGCTCCGGCAGGCGGCAGAGCAGCTGCAAATCAGCGCCATGTCGGTGCAGCGGGTGCAGAAGAAAGCGCTTGAGGCTCTGCGCCAGCAGCTGAGCTGAGCTTTTCAGCCTGTCACTGCTGCTGTTCCTCCTGTTGCCAGGACCGACAAGGGCACCTATGCCACTGCCATCAAGAACCAGCTGGGCTTTGTTATTCGCAGGTAGGTTGCGTGGCTAGGTGCTTGCAGCGCTGATGCTGGCTGCAGTTACCCAGCGGCCTAACCATGATCCGCATCGTGATCCAGTGGCAAGACCAATTTGGCCATTGGCAGCGCTTCCAGGAAAAGCACAACCAGGCCGATGCTTACCGCACTGCTCAGGCCCGCGCCCGCAGTACGGGCAAGCGCCATCGCCTGGTCGAGGAAGCTGGACGACTACTTGATCTATTGGAGTCTTGACTCATGACAGTTCCAGTCAAAAAAAGCATTGCGATTGCCATAGCCGCCGCAGGGTTAGTCGCTGGCGTTATTGGTGCCTGGTCATGGACCCAGAAACCGCCAGTGGAGGTGCGCGCCCTTGAGACCGTGTTGCGACGTCTAAGCCGTGGCAACGACCTAGGCAGCCAGCCGATCGCTTTCATGGTGGCTAGCGGTAGCTACACCGCCCAACTGGCCGAGCAACGGGGTCTTTGCAAGCCTGATCAGTGTCAGATGTTTACCCAGCTCAACCCTTACCAACGCTATGGCAATGGCTGGGACGAACTGATGCGCCAGGGTTACACCCTTGGCGATATCGAGGGTTGGGCGGCGTCCAGCGGCACCGTAGTAATACCCCGTGCCACCTTCCGCGCCTACGGCCCCCACAGCGGTTATTTGGCATGCACGGTGGCTCACGAGATCGCGCACATCAGACGTCATCACATCTTTGAGCAGAGCTATCACGTCAATCACAACCTCAAAGGCCAGCCAGAGGAGCAAAAAAACCTTGCGGAGATGAAACGCTCTCGCGAGTTCGAGCTGGAAGCTGACCGTGATGCCGCCACCATGCTCAGCCGCGCTGGCTACCCCGGCCGTGTCTGCCAGCAAGAGCTTGAGTTCATGCACCGCTCCGTCGGTGATGGCTCGATTACCGAGCCCGAGTCAACCCATCCCGGCTATGAGGAGCGTGTTAAGGCCATGCGCGCTCACTACGACGCCATGGAAAAGCAACCAGCCAAGACGCAAGCAAATACCCGCGCCAGCTATAGCTACAACCGCTCTGACAACCTGCTCACCTTGACCCCGCAACAACGCTGACCAGCTTGCCCTCCCCATGGTGGTCGTCCGCAATGCTGAACCCAGCTCCGGGCATGTCGTTGTCGTTGCCTGCCAAGGCAGCTTCCTGCTGCGGCCGCTACAGCGTCAGGGGGAGCAGTGGTTACTTGAGCCGGTGCGGCCAGGAGTTCCTCAACAGCTCCGCACCCACCCCAGAAACTTGCTGCGCCGAATTCGGCAGCGCCTGAGCATTGAGAACTGGTGGCACTGGCCCAGGGATGCTGAGTTGGGTGAGGACGCCCGTCGCTAGATCAACCGGGCCGGGCTCAGGCGCTACCGCTTGATCCGCCATGGGTTCGGGAGCCCTACGAGATCAAGTGATACCGGCCCTTGGAGTAGTGACGAACGCCGCCAACGCGCCTAAACAAGACGTCTAGGCAGCTCTAGCTGGGCTGCCCTGCGAAGGGTTCTGTCCAACCCCTGTCCAACGTGGAGGAGAGGCCAATCGGTGAAAAGTCAATCGGGTCGACAGGATTCGAACCTGCGACATAGTGCTCGCAAAGAAATATAGCGCGTAATTAACCAATATAGCTAAAGCGCCGTGATGCGTGAGGTGATCTGCTCCAGGGTCAGCAGAGCACTCTCAAGGGCTTCGGTAGAGATCACAGAGAAGGACAGGGCAGTTATCGGTCTTGTGGCGAAAGCACACAGTGCTCCCACAGGCATCCGGCCCAGAACTATGCACCCACTGCATAAAGGACAAAACCTAGCGCTGTAGGCTAAGTTGGTGGGAAGCATCAAAACTGAGCGAAGGCATCCGGGCAAGCGTAAAGCGCCAATAGTGAGTAGTCTTGACAGATAACCTTGCAAGGCCTAATATCTAGAAAAGTTTTTTTAAGTGAGAGGAATCACCCACCCAGAAGCTGTGCGGATGGCTCTGGTCGCTGGTGAGCTGCTCTGCGAAGGCTGCGGCGGTTGCTCTGTCCCGGAAGCTAGCGATCTGAGTGTTGCCTCCGGCATTGGTGAATGCATCGCTACGGCAGTGCTGCCGTGAATCTTGTAAGGCTTCGCCTGGACCCACCACAGGCCACCATGTTTCGCCCGCTTGTGGCGGCGGTCCGTCCGCGTTGGGGTCATCAATGCAGGCCTGCCAAAGCCCATCGGTGGCGGAGGTTGGAGTGGCCGGGGCAGGGAGCGGTGTGGCGGAAGGCTTGGCGATGCTGGGTGCTATTGGGGTTGCAGGGCCATTTGGGTTTGAAGCTGCTGGTGCGCTGGTTGTTCCGCTACTCGTGCGGTTAGTTATCAACACCCCTGTCAGTGCCATCACCAGGGCGCCGCAGATCAAGGCCAGAAGGGCGATCAAGAGGGTGGTGGGTCCCTGCTGGGTCGAGGGGATGGTGACCACAGTTGTCGGTGTGGCGGCCATGGGTGCCGTCTGACTAGGTGCCTCTAATACGAATGCCGAGGCAGCGGGCCTGGTGTTGCTCGTGCTTGCTGTGGACGTGGGCCAGGTTGCGGCGAGGCCGGGCAGGTTGAGACAACTTTGCAGCACTGCATCAAGCCGCCCCAGCACTGCAGGGCTGTACACCTCAGCCAGATCCCTCAGAAGGGCATCACGGGCATGAATGATCTGGCCCCCCTGGCTGCTCAGGATGAACAGCTGGCGGAAGGCCGGCCGCTGCAGGAGATCCCGCAGGGGGTTGAGCAGTGTTGTATCGGCCCCGAGCAGATCTTGGAGTTGGGCTTGAAGCCGGCGGCTGATCACGCCCGACTCAAATGCTGTTACTCCGCTCTGCCGGATCAGTTGGCCCAGGCGCTGTCCTAAATCGTGATCAGATGAAGAAAGCAACGGGACAGGCTTGATTGGAAACTAGCCTACTGGTTCGGTTCTTACCCTCAGCGAGACTGCAAGACCCGGCCGAATTCACTACTTGTGATCAGTGGGGGTGTGGTGCGGGTGTCAACAGTGAAAACACGGCTTTCGGTTTGAATGACGCCGTTGGTGTAGACGAATGTGACCCAGGGCTGATTCAAAGTCTGGCACAGGCGAGCTTGCCTGGGCTGCCAGCATGAGTTGAGGTCGGCGGAATTGCCTCCTCCCTGTGCCCGAAAGCCATTCAGCCGCAACAGATCTCGATCTTAT
>NZ_JAGQAY010000060.1:0-5798 GCF_024345355.1 Cyanobium sp. WKJ7-Wakatipu | reverse complement strand
GTACGAATCAATTTGCCGACAATATTGCATTGCTTGAGCACTTATGATCTGCTGCGACGATGCCGAAAGGCATTTTTTTATGGTGATCAGAGGCTGGCAAATCTCGTAAATTTCGAGGTACCCTTTACTAAATAGTTTCGTGTCAACTCACTGTTGCTTCTTAAGTTCGATTCTCCCGGTGTATTCAGCGAGCGGGTGATCAATGCTAAGTGTATTAGCATCTACAATGTCAACAAAAGCATCTCCCTCGGGTCCCTTGAAGATGATCTTGCTTCCACTCTCTTCGTAATTAGACACAACCGGAACGCCCATGATGCGGGAATAAACCCTGCCGTCTGGTTGAAAATCAAGAGACATTACATTATTTGCATCTTTATACACGCCTGATATTTTGCGGATGCAGCCGCTTGCAAGCAGCAAAAGCAGTGCAGCCGTTGCAAGCAGTGGATAACGAGTCTTGCCATGCATGGATCGAATTGATAGCGAATTGCGCACTATATTAGCCTTTCAAGCCCTTGCGTCGGCTCAGGGCAATCAAAGCAAGCAAGATGAACGAACCAAATTGTAGGAGCAGCAGAAGGCTGCTGTCACGCACATTGGCGATGGTTGATGCATAGGGTTCAATATCGATCTTTGGCAAGGTCGGCAGTGCAGGCTCCAAATAAAGCTTCTCAAGCGCCGAGTACGCACCAAAGATCTTGACTGCCCAGCGACTGGCAACCGCTGGGTAAAGAGCTGTCAGACTGCCAATTTCAAACAGCACACCAGAGAGAATCAGCTGTGGCATCAGCAGCAGCGGAGACGAACTACCCGCTTGCCGTTGGTCCTTCACCAGGGTGGACAGAAACAGTGCCATCGCACCACTGGCCACGATCGTGAGCAATGCTGCCATCCAGTAGCCGAATGTCGCTGACCCGATGCCACCGAGAGCTGGCAGGCGGAACAGTACGGCAGAGACGCTAGCGATTAGCAGCGCCTGAGGTATGGCTAGCAGCAAGATCATCAGTCCTTTTGCGGTCACATATGCCAAAGGCTGCAGATTGAAGCTCCGCTCCCGTTCATAGATCGGTCGCTCCCTAGCCACTGCTCCAATGTGGGTACTGATACCTGTCCAGATGCATGCGCAGCTCATCACGAAGATCACCTTGATGGCCAGTGGCAGCAGCGATGGATTAAGTCCTTCACTTGGCACCTCAAACACTTCTGGCTTCTGGATGGCCCCTGCCAGCAGCAGGATCGCTATGGGTGCCGTCAGCATGTTGAGCGCGAGGGAGACACGATCCCGCCAGCTAACCAACAGTTCTCGATGAAGGACTGTCTTGAGCTGACTGCCGAACTGCCGTACCGGCTGCAAGGCTGCTGGAGCAACCTGACGAGCGAGTGCACCTTTGGACTCTGCTGTGAGCTCAGGCAGTGGCTGTTGCTTGCGAAATCTTTCTGCTTCCTGCTCAAGTTCTGAATCACTCAAATTGAGCCGTTCATAAACCTCGGCAAAGTCCGTACCTACCTTGTAGTTCTGTAGACACCCACTGGGACTGCCGGCGTAACACAACCGGCCTCCACGACCCAGAAGACGAGCTGATCACAGAGGTTCACGTTGGCCGTGGCATGGGTCACCACAAGCACGGTGTGGCCACGATCCGCCAGCTGGCGCAGCAGCCGCATCATTCTGCGATCGAGGCCTGGGTCCAGACCCGAGGTGGGCTCGTCTAGAAACAGCAATCGAGGGTCAGCTACCAGTTACATACCGATGTTCACCCGTTTGCGCTGCCCGCCGCTGAGTTCTCGCACTAGGGCGTTTCTACGATGATCTATTTCCAGCAGTTGCATGACCCGCTGCACGGCTGGTTCCCGAGCCTCATTGTCTGGAATTCGCAGCCTTGCAGCAAATGTCAGAACTTCGGAGACGCTCAGCTCCGGATGGACAATGTCGTCCGGTGGTACAAACCCCATTAATGGCCTCAGGGCCCCGATGCTCCGCCGCAAATCATCACCACTGATTTGAATTTGCCCACGGTATTCAGGGTTTTGGCCTGCCAGGGTAGTAAGCAGGCTTGATTTACCTGCACCACTTCCGCCGACGAGTGCCACGAGTTGCCCGCCCTGAATTGAGAGCGACATCGACCTGATGCGATCAGGCAGCTCGAGGTTCCTTACCTCAATTCCAAAACGGAGCTGATCGCCCTGCTGCACCAACTTCTTGCCATCCCAGTGAAAACGTCCGCGCCCGATCCGAACATCCGCTCCAGGTGCAATGCGTGAGACTCGTCCAGCCTTCTTGCCATCGATGAACAGTCCATTGCTACTGCGGTCTTCCAGTAGGGCAGTTCCATTGCCCTCCGGACGCAGCAAGGCGTGTACCCGCGAGACTGTCGGGTCATCGAGAAAAATGTTGCAGCTGGACTGACGTCCGATGCTCAACGTGCCTTGCTGCACGGCGCTGAGCGAAATTGGCGCCTGAGCGGGAGGCGTAGTTGCCTTACGTACCGCAGCAGGCGGCCCAAGCCCTTGGATCTGAATGCGGATTCGCTCGTCTGGCACCTTTCCAATTAATAGCGTCAACTCATGGATCGCTCCCAGCTCCTCTGGGCTCCGCAGCTGGCGGCCATCGGCACGGAAGGTTCCATTGGCGCTGGCTTTGCCAGCCACGCCGTCCTGAATAACCCAACCACCAGACTCCCAGTGCAGCTCCCCCTGCAGCCGCGAACAGCCTTGCCAGTGATTGGGAACCACTAGATCGCATCGACTGGGATCGCGGCCGATCACGTATCGGGGCTTCAAGGCAAGTTGATGCTGAACCTCTTCCTTACGCCAATAGAGATGGGCAGTGACCATGACTCATGCAGGAAGCCTCAGGGCAGTCTGCTATGAGCAAGGCTGTCAGTCACTTCAATGGACGCCGTGAGAGCCTCGATCGCATTGCTTCCAGGGTTGGCACTGCTGGTAAGCCTCGCCTCAGGCCCTTCACAAGCAGGCAGCAACCCCCAACAGCTGTTTCTCTCAACGCTGACAACCCTTCGCAACCTGGATCCTTCCGTAGCAAGCGTAAGGTCCCGAATTCTTGCCGCTCCCAGAAATAAAACCGGATGCGGAAATGTCGGAAATGGTGATTCGGTAGCTTTCTACTGCCAGCTAGACCGCACAATTTATGTATCCGTAATTACACTCAACGCGATTTCGGAAAACTACGGAGCCTCTGCAGTGAGGTACCTAGCAGCCCATGAAATGGCCCACGGCCGCCAGCATGCTGTGACAGGCTTCTCGAAGAACTTGGTCTGGAGCTCAGTCCTTGACGAACTTCAGGCAGATTGCATAGCTGGTAGTTATCTGCGGATTGCATATGGATACACGCCGCAATCACCGCAGGGTGAAGGGGTACGGAGCTTTGCCTTCAATATTGGCGATCGTGAATATCTTAATCACGACTGGCACGGCAACCCACGCCTACGTGTTGCTGCCGTCAACCTCGGGATGCGTAATGGCAAACCATCAAGCTGTCTATCGAGCAAGAGGTTTAATTACGAAAGCCTTCGTGGATCTGGTGCCGAGATGCTCAGGCAATGGAGGAAGCGCTGACGCGCTTTTAGGGTAGTTATCACAATAATGATCTGCAATCATTGATGTCCTCTTTATTGCATCGACCGTTAGTAACGCCAGGCTCTGCTGGACTTATATGTCAGCCTCTCTTGCTCGGCATGACTAGGAAAGCTGGCGGGTGAAAACTTGGCCTACCACAAGCAAATATATCTGGCATCAATACTGCCATGACTTGGAGCGCTCTTTGGCGTCATATCTTATACCCTTGGCTTTCTGTCTTCCCGCGATAGCTTGCAGAGTAAATCGCAGTGATATTGCTAGGGGAATGGTTGCCAAGGCCTGATTCTCATATGGGGCCGTAGATCGAACCTAGGATTTCTACCATTGAGAGGCATCAAGCTTATCAAGCTTCTCGTCGTCAATTGAATGTCAGTTGGCAATTCTCCTCATGGGTCTCAGCAGTGATCCACATAAAGCAACCTGTGCAACATGCTCCATAGTCTGAGCTGATAGACGTGAAGTGGCGGGGCGGCAACCGCCAACCCGCATCTGCAGGCTGCCGTTGTTGTTGCGTAGAGAGGGCGGCTTGAGCAAGGTGGGGTTGGTGCTGCTGGCACTACGGCTACGGCTGCACCACTGACTAAGCCAAGTCAGCCAACTGGGCTTGTAGCCCTTCGTAGCTGGGGGGAGTGTCTGGGAGAAAAAATCTGGGAGTTTTCTGGGGCAGTGGCTTGGGAGTTGGCTGGCTTCTCTGCTGCCAACGCTGAAAAATTAAGCCCAGCCTGAGCTCCTTGAAGTCAAGGCTCGCTTCACGCAGTGGTGAATGCCATAGCTCACATAGACATAAAACCGCCCTGGCTCACCAAACAGGGTTTCGTTGCTGGGGCTGCGGCGGCGATAACCGTGGCAGGCGGGCTCGCTCTGGCAATACGCCTCCGTTTCCACAATCACGCCCCACAGCAGCTCGCCACCTTCTTGGCGTTTCACCAGCAGGCAGCCGATGAGCTCAGGAGCAACCACCTCGGCAGGGCGAGCGAAGAAGGATTGGGGGAGGTGCAGGGTGAGGTTGGTGGCTGAGGGAGTGGCTTGGGGAACAACTGTAATTTTGAAGATAGATTAAAGGGGGCGAAGGCCTTGCCGAATCATGCGGTATAGAATTGCTATATTATCAACTAGATCGTAT
Source organism: Cyanobium sp. WKJ7-Wakatipu (assembly GCF_024345355.1). Classification (NCBI taxonomy): domain Bacteria; kingdom Bacillati; phylum Cyanobacteriota; class Cyanophyceae; order Synechococcales; family Prochlorococcaceae; genus Cyanobium; species Cyanobium sp. WKJ7-Wakatipu. The sequence goes on along the minus strand of NZ_JAGQAY010000060.1, from coordinate 1,078 downwards.
ATTCATCCAAATGAAAGATCAACAACCAATTCCAGTCAGAATGGCAATAATTGCAGCGATTTTAGCGATAGCCACTGCAGGGTGTGAATCCCTTTCAAATAAAGCGGATCAAGCAGCTTCTAACTGCGAAAATATACGCTCAGATATTATTGACCTTAGCGAAAAAGATAGAGCATCAAGGGGCTTTGCACTGGTGGCAATTTACGACCCAACAGAAATCTCCAAGTCAGATAACGAATTAAAATGCCGCGGCAAAGCCTCTTGGTCAGACAACGACAATACTGGAATCACATACAGGCAATATATAGACCAAGAGGGGACTATCATGATTGAATACATGCCTGAGTGAAATGTTGTTGGCTTCTGTTGGCTAAAAGAAATCACCATTTGGTTGGCACTTCACCTAGAGGCAACCGATTAGCTCGGGGCAACCAGCACGGCGGGGCGGGCGAAGAAGGATTGGGGGAGGGCTGGAAGGAGATGGGTTGGTATGGGGGTGGCTACGAGTAGTGAAGTGACGAAGGCTATACAGGCGAAGGCACCTTGGAAGGCTGCAGATACATTATAAAGAGAGCTATCCCGCCAACATATGGCACAAGACTAACAAGAAGAAGCCAGGGATTAAAGCCAGCATCCCTAAGGCGCCTTGCTTGAATTGAGATATTGGGGACAATTGCGGCAACCGAATAAATTACGATAAGCGCAACTGGTGTAACATTGCCGGAATCTCCAAGTAGAGAGCCTAAAAGGAAGCCAAAGACCAAAAGGAAAACAACAACGATTGCGTTACCCGCATAAGCAAGCCAGAAATCGGAACGCTTTGTATTTCCACCAAAGGCGAAGGACTTCACCCAAAAAGATCTGTAGGATTCAATCATTGCCATAGTTCAAGCAATCCTTTCTAGCAGAGGAACCGATCATGCACAGAATCTTAAAGCTTTGCAATACGCTTAAGGAGACTCTGGAAAACCCAGCCTATCTGCGCGAAAATGAGCCTGTAACCGCAGGCCAGGACTGGGTTGATGGGCGGCAAGCAGCTTGGCTTCTCGGATTACGAGCTCACAACAGCCAAGAAGCA
>NZ_JAGQAY010000006.1:0-115777 GCF_024345355.1 Cyanobium sp. WKJ7-Wakatipu | reverse complement strand
CTGCTTCCGCTTCAACCGGCGTTTCTCAATGGTTGCGATGACGGAACGGATCGCCAATGCAGTCTGCTGCTGCACGCCTTGCACGGAGCGCGATCTCAGGCTTGCGGAGGCTTATGGGTAATCACGTAGACGTATGCCTGCCGCTGGGAGGTTGTCTCCTTGGGGTCTAGCGCCGCGATCCGGTCATATTCCCGTAGCTGGCTGGCAGCCTTGTGGCGTTCACTAAGCCAACCGCAATGGCCGATCTCAAGCCGGTCGCTACCAACGGCCACGCAAGCCGCGGCCCAGCATTCATCAACGGTGGCAGCAAAGCCATCGGCAACCACACCCACGCTGTTGTGATCAGCGCTCCACTGCAGCGATTCACGCTCGCTGTGATCCAACCTCATGTTCTTGGTCTCGGCTAACCAAGCCACAAAGAGGCGGCGATCCTCGACCGCCCACTCGAATTTCCCTTTTAACTTGCGACGGTAAAAAACAAAACCCGCCGCGTATTCATCAGCCTGAAAACCAAGCGCTTCACGCTGCTTAAGCACCCAGGCTTTCCTAGCGGTGTAGTGGGCCTTCAGATAAGGGGGAGGGGCAAGCACCACGCCGCGCTGCTCCCAATTCCAAAAAGTCATGAGCTCCTGGCCCTGGTTTGTGATGCAAGTGTAGCGCTAAGGCTGGGCCTTGTCTAGTTCTGTTTTGGCGATGCGCTGCGCTAGGCGTTGACGCTCGAGGTGCGGTAACCAGTTGGCCAGGATCAGCAGCTCCCTCAAGGCCAGCGGTGGTGAGCCCGGCCCATAACCCAGCTTCTTGAGGCGCCGGTAGAACCGTGCACCCTCCGCCCGCGTGGCGCCCATCTTCTCGATCAACGCCCGGCCGCTAGGCCAGCAGCTCCCATCCTCAAAGCGCAAGGGGATCGGCTTTCTGTCCTGCGGTAGCGCCACCACCGGGTCACCGTCTTGCCACCTCCTAAAGCCAAGCTGGCCATCAGCACCTGGCACCCCAATGCCGTGGACGAGCGAGCGCCGCACACGAAAGACCTCAACGCCTGTAGCGGCGGCCGCGGCCGTCAGGCTGGGGTAAGCCTCACCAGTGTTGATGCAAACCACGGGGATGGGCCCCCCGCTTAACCGCTTAGCGATTCGCCGGAGCCTTAGTGCTTTGGCTTCGGCGGCGCGTTGATCCTCCCCCTGTTGCTGTTGCCGGCGTTCACGCTCTTTAGCTAGGTCCCGTGCCCGGAAGTGATCCATCTGCCGGCGAATGTCAGGCCGGAGCTCTGGCGCTGATATTTGACCTGCCTTAGGGCGCCCGCCACCACGATTGGCCGCCAGGTTTTTCGCTAGCTGCTCTTCAAATGCAGCATCACCCAACCGCTGCCGCAGCGCTCGTTCCCACACCGTCCGTGTAACGCCCAGCAGGGCGGTAAGCCGATTGATGCTGTCGCCTCGCATGAAGGCGGCCTTGGCTTGCATTAGTTGCAACCCCGTCAACTCGAGTTTGGCCCTGCCCATCTAGGTTCTCTGGTTTACGCCGCCTAGATAGCAGCGCCTTTCTTGTAGCATAGATCAACAGCTTGAACAGGTTGGAGCGCCCCCCAGAGATCCGGCAGGCCTTACGGCAGGTGACGGCCTACCTCGAGCAACTCGAGGTGGATCTGGCAGCGGAGCGTCGGGCCCGGCAGTTGGCGGAGCTCAAGCTCAAGGCCGCCCAGGCGGGCCGGCGCCCCCCACGCCCACCAGCAACGCCATCTGTCCCCACAGACCCCCTAGACCGTGCGTTGGCGCTCCTAGGCCTTACAGGCAGGCCGAGTGAACAGGAAATCCGTCAGGCGTACCGGCAGCAAGCCCGGACGGTGCACCCCGATATAGAAGGTGGCTCACCGGAGGCCTTTCAGGAGCTGACCACCGCGCAGGAACTTCTGCTGCGGGAGCTGCCCGCTTGAGCTGCCTCGTCCCGCTGCGTCCCACTAGGCTTAGGTAGCCCTACCCTCCACGAGAGTCATGGAGTGGGACACAGTGACATTCCGCCATCCGTTCGCCGCTAGGTCGCTGGCTAACTACGGCGAAGATCGCCAGGCCGAATTGTTCGTTGACGCCGAGATCGTGGTGCAAACGATCGTGAGCGGCAGCGTTGACGCGGAGTGGCAGGTAATGCGGCTGCTCCACTCGGTACTCGGCCTGGCGCCTGAGGACATCCAGGCATTGCTGAGGGAGCTCAAGGGCAACGAACAGGGCTATCTGCGTGCGGTTGAGCTAGTTGCTCAGGGCTTTGCTCGGCAACAAGGGCTATTTGCAGCGGCTTGATCTCCATGGAGTCCCCTCTGGTTTAGGCCGCTATTTAAGCAACGCCAAGTTTCAGGGGCCAGACGAGATCGCTAAGACTGCTCTCCCAGACAAGGATTAGTCCCTATTTGCGTGTTTTCAATGAAGGTTGCCACCTGGAACGTCAACTCGGTGCGCACCCGCCTCGAGCAGGTGCTGGCCTGGCTGCAACAGGAACGCCCCGATGTGCTGTGCCTGCAGGAAACCAAGGTGACCGATGAGCTGTTTCCGGGTGAAGCCTTTGAGGCCCTTGGCTACGCGGTGGCCATCAGCGGCCAGAAGGCCTACAACGGCGTCGCCATCCTCAGCCTGCTACCACTGGAGGACGTGAAGATCGGCTTTGAGGCCCTACTGCCCGCCGAGCAAGAAGCCGCCGGTCTCAGCGAGCAGAAACGGGTGATCAGCGCCCTGATCGACGGCATCCGAGTGCTGAATCTCTACGTGCCCAATGGCAGCTCGCTCAAGAGCGAAAAGTACGCCTACAAGCTTGAGTGGCTGGCCTGCCTGCGGCGCTACCTGGAGGAGCAGGAGCGCCAGGGAGATCCCCTCTGCATGGTGGGCGACTTCAACATCGGCCCCGAAGCCCGCGACATCCACGATCCGGAGCGACTCAGCGGCGGCATCATGGCCAGCGCGGCGGAGCGCTCAGCCCTGCAGCAGCTGCTGGGCGAGCGGCTTACAGACGTGTTTCGGGTATTTGAGCCAGAGGCCGGGCACTGGAGCTGGTGGGACTACCGCACCGGCGCCTGGGACCGGGACCGGGGCTGGCGTATCGACCACATCTACCTCTGCGAACAACTGCTCGCCTGCGCCACCGGCTGCGTGATCCACAAGGCCACCCGCGGCAATGAGCAGCCCAGTGACCACGCCCCGGTGGTGGTGAATCTGGTGTGGCCGCCTGAAACCGACGACTGGAACTAAGAACTGGAGCTGAGCCCGCTCAGAACACCACCGCTTCATCGGGCAGCGCCAGGCCCTGGGCCTGCAGCACCGCCACCCTGCGGGCCGATTCGCCGCAACTACTGGGAGTGGGGAAGATCTTGCCGGGATTAGCAAGATTCAGCGGATCGAAGGCCCGGCGCACCAGCTGCATCGTTGCCAGGTCATCGGGGCCGTACATCCAGTCGAGGTAGCAGCGCTTATCGCTACCCACGCCGTGCTCGCCGCTGATGCTGCCCCCCTCATCCACACACAACCGCAAAATGTCGGCGCCCAGGGCCTTCACCCGCTCCTCGATGCCGGACTCCTGGGCCGAATAAAGGATCAAGGGGTGCAGGTTGCCGTCACCGGCATGAAAAACATTGGCCACCGGCAAGCCGTAGCTGGCGCTGAGCTGCTCAATCGCGGCCAGCACCCGGGGCAGGGCACTGCGGGGCACTACGCCGTCCTGGAGGTAGTAGCTGGGGAAGCGGCGACCCAAGGCTGATACGGCCGATTTACGCCCTTTCCACAGCAGGGCGCGCTCCTGGGCATCGGTGGCCTGGCGCACGGTGCGGGCGCCCGCCTGGGAGCAGAGCTGGGTGGCCAGCTGCACCGCTGCGGCCACCTCCCCCTCCTGACCATCCAGCTCGATCAACAGCAGCGCCGCCGCATCGCGGGGATATTCATCAACGCCGAAGTAGTCGTTCACCGCCTCGATCGTGAGGCGATCCATCATTTCCATGCCAGCAGGCAGCAAGCCGGCGGCAGTCACCAGACGCACCGCCTCGCCGGCCGCTTCCATGCTGGTGAAGTCAGCTAGCAGCACGGCCACGCTCTGGGGCGCCCGTAGCAGCCTCAGGGTAATCGCCGTAGCGATACCCAAGGTGCCCTCACTGCCGATAAAGGCGCCCCGTAAATCGAGTTCAGGGGTTTCGTCGAGCTCGCTGCCCAGGCAGGTGACGCTGCCATCTGGCAGCACCACCTCCAGGCCCAGCACGTGGTTGCTGGTCACGCCGTATTTGAGGCAGTGCACACCACCGGAATTTTCGGCCACGTTGCCGCCGATGCTGCAGGCCACCTGGCTGGAGGGATCTGGGGCGTAATAAAAGCCATCGCCGGCCACCGCCCGCGTCACCCAGCTGTTGATCACACCGGGCTGCACCGTGATGCGCTGGTTTTCCAGGTCTATGGCCAGCACCTGGCGCATGCGACTGGTGGCGATCACCAGGGACTCGATCTCGGCTACGGCGCCGCCGGAGAGGCCCGTGCCACTACCCCGGGCCACAAACGGCACCCCCTGCTGATGACAGAGCTTTACCGCTGCAGCCACCTGGGCCGTCGTCTCAGGCAGCACCACCAGGGGCGGCTGGTGCCGGCTCAGGGTGAGGCCATCGCAGTCGTAGGCCAGCAGCTCCTGGCGCGCCGACACCACGGCGCGGGGTGGCAGGAACTGGCGTAACTGCCGCTCCATCTCTGGCCAATTGATGCCCAGATGACCCATCGCAAGAGGCCCAATTTACCGAGCAAGCACCAGGGGTCTGTTTTGGGTCAGGATGGTTGACGGTTTTGTCCCTCTGCGGGTTCCGCTTTGACCTCGGCTGCCACCTCCGCTCCGGCCTCGGGTTCTGCCCACAACACCAGCCGCTCCCAGGAGCTCTTCAATGCTGCCCAGAGCTTGATGCCAGGTGGCGTCAGCTCGCCGGTGCGGGCGTTTAAATCGGTCGGTGGCCAGCCGATCGTTTTCGATCGGGTAAAGGGCTCCTACGCCTGGGACGTAGACGGCAACCGCTACATCGACTACATCGGCAGCTGGGGGCCGGCCATCTGCGGCCATGCCCACCCCGAGGTGATCGCCGCCCTGCACGAAGCCCTCGACAAGGGAACCAGCTTCGGCGCCCCCTGCGCCCTGGAAAACACCCTCGCCGAGATGGTGATCGCCGCGGTGCCATCGGTGGAGATGGTGCGCTTCGTCAACAGCGGCACCGAGGCCTGCATGTCGGTGCTGCGCCTGATGCGCGCCTTCACCGGCCGCGAAAAGATCATCAAGTTCGAGGGCTGTTATCACGGCCACGCCGACATGTTTTTGGTGAAGGCCGGCTCCGGGGTGGCCACCCTGGGCTTGCCCGATTCCCCTGGCGTGCCGCGCAGCACCGCCGCCAGCACCCTCACCGCCCCCTACAACGACCTAGAAGCTGTCAAGCAGCTCTTCGCCGAGAACCCCGGTGAAATCGCCGGCTTGATTCTTGAGCCTGTGGTGGGCAATGCGGGCTTCATCACCCCCGAGCCTGGCTTCCTCGAGGGCATCCGCGAGCTCACCAAGGAGAACGGCGCCCTGCTGGTATTCGACGAGGTGATGACCGGCTTCCGCATCAGCTACGGCGGCGCCCAGGCCAAATTCGGCGTCACCCCCGACCTCACCACCATGGGCAAAGTGATCGGTGGCGGCCTGCCCGTGGGGGCCTACGGCGGCCGGGCCGACATCATGGCGATGGTGGCTCCAGCCGGCCCCATGTATCAAGCCGGCACCCTCAGCGGCAATCCCCTGGCGATGACCGCCGGCATCAAGACCCTGCAGCTGCTGCAGCAGCCCGGCACCTACGAGCGCCTAGAGGTAATCACCAAGCGGTTGGTCGCCGGCATCCTGGATGCTGCCCGCAGCGCCGGTCTGCCTATCTGCGGCGGCTCGATCAGCGCCATGTTTGGTTTCTTCCTCTGCGATGGCCCGGTGCGCAACTTCGAGGATGCCAAGGCGTCTGACACCGTGCGTTTTGGCAAACTGCATCGCGCCATGCTCGAGCGCGGCGTCTACCTGGCCCCAAGCGCCTTCGAGGCGGGCTTCACTTCCCTGGCCCACTCAGACGCTGACATCGACGCCACCATCGCGGCATTCCGCGAATGCTTCGCAGCGGTGGCTTGACCCCGGCTCCCATGAAGCGTCGTCTTGCCTCCAGCATGGCCGCCTTGCTCTCTGCTGCTTCTGCACTCAGCGCCTGCCAGGGCTCAGAGGATCAGGGTCCAGTCAATCTGAGCAAGGGCGTTCCCGTTGGGGCCGTATTGGCACTCACCGGCAATGCCAACGTCTATGGCCAAGACCAGAAAATCGGCATCGAGCTCTCCCTGGCAGCCCTCAATGGCGCCGGCGGCGTTAACGGCAAACCGCTATCCCTAAGCATCGAAGACGGGGGCAGCGCGGAGCCCAGTGCCAACGCTGCCGTCTCCTTGCAGATCAACCGGGGCATACTTGCCCTGATCGGCCCCACCCTCTCCCAGCAATCATTTTCTGCCGGTCCGATCGCCCAGCGCCGGGGCGTGCCCTTGGTGGCTCCTTCTAATACCGCTACCGGCATTCCGGAGATCGGCTATTTCATTAGCCGGGTATCAGCCCAAAGCTCGGTGATCGCGCCGCTCTCGATTGCCAAGGCCCTGCAACTCAACCCGGGCATCCGCCGGGCAGCGGTTTTTTACGCCCAAGACGACGCATACAGCACAGCAGAGACGGTGATCTTCCAGCAGGCCCTCACAGCCAAGGGACTCAAGCCAGTCACGGTGCAACGCACCCAGCTCAACGACCAGGACTTCCAGAGCCAGATCACCGCCGCCCTAAATCAGAAGCCTGATCTGGTGGTGCTGTCGCTGCAGGCGATGGATGGCGGCAACCTCATACGCCAGCTGCGGGAGCTCGGCTACCGCGGCGCAATCGTGGTGGGCAATGGTATGAACACGCCAAACATCTACCCGATCTGCCAGAAATATTGCGACGGCATTTTGATCGCCCAGGCCTACAGCCCGGAGCTGCAGACGCCAGCCAACCAACGCTTTACCGCAGCCTTCGCTGCCGCCCAGGCCCGCAATCCCAAGGTCAGCCCGATCCCACCCCAGCTCACCGCCCAGGCGTACACAGCCATGCAGGTGATCGGCGAGGCGCTTGCCCGGCTCGATCGCAGGCAACCGCTCAAGGGCCTCCCGCTGGCCCAGGCCCGCAAGGCCCTGATGGCTGAAATCCTCGGCGGCACCTACCAAACCCCCCTTGGTGAAATCCGCTTCACGCCGGAGGGCGAGGTGATTCAGAAAAACTTCTTTGTCGCCCAGGTGCGCATGAATACTGGGGGCAAAAGCGGACGCTTTAGCCTGCTGCCTTAGGGAAGCGGCATGGAAGGCCTGCTGCAACTGCTGTTCAACGGGCTTTCGGTAGGAGCTGTATACGCCCTGTTTGCCCTTGGCTACACCTTGGTGTTTTCAGTGCTGGGGGTGATCAACTTCGCCCACGGGGCGATCTTCACCATGGGGGCCTACTTCACCTATCTGCTGATTGGGGGCTCGGTGGGTGCTAATGGTTTATTAGCCGGCCTGCAGTTCCCCTTTGCCCTGCCCTTCTGGCTGGCTCTGCCACTGGCGGGCATAGCCGCAGCCGCCGTGGCCCTAGTGGTGGAGCGCATCGCCTTCCGCCCCCTGCGCGATCGAGGCTCGGATCCCCTGCTGGCTCTGATCACCAGCCTTGGGGCCGGTGTGATTTTGGTGAACCTGATCCAGCTGCTGGTGGGAGCCGAGAGCTATTCGATTCCTGTGGGCACCCTTGGCTCCCTGCCGGCGGCGCTGAGCATCGCCGGCGCCAAGGTGCGCACCGTGCAGGTGATGCTGCTGGCCATCTCCGGCCTGCTGCTGGCAGCCCTTTCGATCTGGATAAACGGCAGCCGCAGCGGCAAGGCGCTGCAAGCCGTTTCCGAAGACCCGGTCACCGCCCAGCTGCTCGGCATCAACAGCGCTCGCGTGATCCAGATCGCCTTTGGCATCAGCGGCTTCCTGGCCGGCATGGCCGGCGGCCTGGTGGGGTTGAGCATCAGCATCGCCGGGCCTTACTTCGGCATTGGCTACGGGCTTAAGGGGCTGGGAGTACTGGTGCTGGGCGGGCTCGGCAGCGTGCCTGGGGCCGTGCTTGGTGGCTTGATCATCGGCCTGGCCGAGGCCTGCGTGCCCGCCGATCTATCGGGCTACAAAGATGCGGTCTCCTTTGGCTTCCTGTTCCTGGTGCTGTTGATCAGGCCCCAGGGTCTGCTAGGCCGACCCCAGGCCAACAAGGTTTGATCAGCATGGACGCCGGCCTGCTCGAACAAATGCTGCTGGGGGCCCTACTGGGCCTGTCGGTGTACCTGCCCCTGCGCTGCGGCCAGCTCTCCCTCGCCACTCCGGGCTTCTTCGCCATCGGCGGCACGGTGGCAGCCCTGCTCTCTACGCGGGTCCCAGCCCTAGCCGGCAGCGGCAGCACCTACCCGATCACTTCAGTTTTGCTGGAGATGGGGCTAGCAGGCCTGCTCACCGGCGTGCTGGCCCTGGGGCTAGGCCGCGTGGTGCTGCGGCTACGGGGCATCTACCTAGCCATCGCCACGATCGCCCTGGTGGAGATCCTGCGGGTTGTCACCCTCAACCTGGAGTTCACCGGCGGAGCCCTGGGCATCTTCGGCATCCCCCAGCCTTTCGATAGCGCTGCTGGCTACGCCGCCTTCACTCTGGGGCTGCTGGCGCTCATCTGCTGGCTATGCGACCGGCTCGAAAAGACCCGGCCCGGCCTGGCCATGGCCGCCATCCGCGACGACGAACTGGCCGCCGCCAGCCAAGGCATCAACACCGCCGACACCAAGCTGCTTGCTTTCGTGCTCAGTGCCCTGGTGGCCGGCGTGACCGGGGTGGTGGCGGCCCACTTCCTCAACTCCTGGAACGCCAAGCTGGGCAACTTCGACGCCAGCATCACCACCTTGGCGTTCGTGGTGTTCGGAGGATCGCGCACCTGGCTGGGGCCCGTGTTTGGCGGCCTGCTGCTCACCGCCCTACCTGAACTGCTGCGCCCGGTCGGCGACCTGCGCCTAATCGTGTTTGGCGCCGTGATTCTGGTGGGTCCCCTGTTCTTTCCCCAGGGAGTGATCACCCCGGAGCTGTTCAAGTGGTTCAAGCCGCGAATACGAGGGACCCCCACGGCAGCAGCGCAGGGGGTAAAGCCATGAGCCTGCTCCAGCTTGAGGATGTGGGGGTGCGCTTTGGTGGCCTGCGGGCCTTGCAGGCTGTCGATCTTGAGGTGAAGCAGGGCGAGATTTTTGGCCTGCTCGGCCCCAACGGTGCCGGCAAGACCACCCTTTTCAACGTGATTTCTGGCCTCACCGCCCCCAGCAGCGGCACCGTGCGCTGGCGAGGGGCAAGCCTTGCTGGCCTCAGCAGCCACCGCATTGCCCGCCTCGGCATCGCTCGCACCTTCCAGAATCTGCGGCTATTCAGCAGCATGAGCTGCCTTGAAAATGTGCTCGTGGGAATGCATCAGCACGCCCGTCAGCAGCCCCTCGCAGCCCTGCTGCAAACCCAGTCCTTTCGCCGCCGCGAATCCCAGCTGCAGCAACAGGCTCTAGATCTGCTTGCTCTATTCCAGCTGGAAGCCGCCGCCCACCAAGACGCCGCCAGCCTCTCCTATGGAGACCGACGCCGGCTGGAGATGGCCCGGGCCCTGGCCAGCCGTCCCCAGCTCCTGCTGCTCGATGAGCCGGCCGCTGGCATGAACCCCTCAGAGAAGGATGAGCTGCGGGAGCTGATTCGGCGCATCCGGGACCAGTTCAAGCTGACGGTGCTGATCATTGAGCACCATGTGCCCTTGATGTTGGGCCTGTGCGACCGGCTGGCGGTGCTCAACTTCGGCCAACGCATCGCCCTGGGCAGCCCCGACCAGGTGCGGCGCGACCCGGCGGTGATCGAGGCCTATCTCGGAGGCACCCCATGAGCGCTCCCCTGCTCGAACTGCGCCATCTGGTAGTTCGCTACGGCAGCATCACCGCCCTGCATGGCATCGATCTGACGGTGCAGGCCGGCGAGCTGGTGACCCTGCTGGGAGCCAATGGTGCAGGCAAAAGCACCACCCTGCGGGCCATTTCCAAGCTGATTCCAGCCGCCGAAGGCGAGATCCTCTGGCACGGCGGCTCGATCCTCCGCCTCCGCACCGAACGCACCGTGAAACTGGGGATCAGCCACTGTCCCGAAGGCCGGCGGGTGCTCAGCCGCCAGTCGGTGGCCGACAACCTGGCCCTCGGCGCCTGGTTGCGTCGCGACCGGGCCAATATCGCCGCCGACCTGGACCACTGCTACTCCCTGTTCCCGAGGCTGGCGGAACGACGCCAGCAACTGGCCGGATCCCTCTCCGGCGGCGAGCAGCAGATGCTGGCCATTGCCCGCTCCCTGATGGCCCGGCCCACCCTGCTGATGCTGGATGAGCCCAGCCTGGGTCTGGCCCCGAAGCTGGTGGGTGAGGTGATGGCGGCCCTGGCCCAACTGCACCGAGATGGCCTCACGATCCTGCTGGTGGAGCAAAATGCCCAGGCAGCCCTGGCCATCGCCGATCGGGGCTACGTGCTCGAAGCCGGCCAGTTGACCCTGCAGGGGCCGGCAGCCCAACTGCTGGCGGATCCGAGCCTGCGGGCGGCCTATCTGGGCGGCTAGGTGCAGGTGAGTCCCTGGACGGCTCCTCTGAGGGTCAAACTCTGCGGCATCCGCAGCCGGAGCGATCTGGCTGCGGCCCTGAACGCCGGCGCCGATGCGCTGGGCTTCATCGTCGGTGCCCGCCACCGCACCGAAGACGAGCTGACTCCAGCAGCAGCGGCGGCGCTGGTGGCCCTCCTGCCGCCGTTCACGGGCAGCGTGATGGTGACCCATCTGCAGCAGGCAACGCCGATCATCGAGCTGATCCGGGAGGTGGGCGCCACCACCCTGCAGCTGCAGGATGGGATCGCACCCCAGGAGCTGCAGGCCATCCGCAGCGCCCAACCTGGCGTGAAGCTGATCCAGGCGATCCATGTGGGCGATGGCGACCAGTCCATCGCCGCAGCCATCGCAGCCGAGCCGCTGGTGGATGCCCTCCTACTGGATTCCCGCACGGCCGATCGCATCGGCGGCACCGGCTTGCCCCACGACTGGAGCGTCAGCCGCCGCATCGTGGAGCAGATCGGCAAGCCGGTGATCCTGGCGGGCGGCCTGCGGCCGGAGAATCTGCAGGCCGCACTGGAGACGGTGCGCCCCGCGGCAGTGGATGTGAACTCGGGCATCGAAACTGCCAGCGGAGCCAAGGATCCGCAGCGCGCTGAGGCCTTCGTGCAGATCTGCCGCCGCTGGGGCCCGCTGCCGCTGCCGCCCCGTTGATCGCCGCATGGGCTCCTGCCCCCCCATCCCGATTACGGCACCGAGCCAACCGGCGGCTTGAGCTGCAGCTCGCCAATGGCGGCGGCATCGAGACGGCGGGGATCCGCCACTCCCAGGCTTCCCCCCTCGGCCAACACCTCCACGCTGTTGGCCGAACCCATGGCGGCGGCCACCACCACCCGGTGACCCTGCCCTTCCAGCAGGCGCAGGGTGTCAGGGCTCAGTCCCTGTTCCACGCTGATCTGATCGGGCCATAGCTGGGAGTGAATGCGGGGGCTGGCCACGGCTGAGGCCAGGTTCAGGCCATGCACCATGCGGTTGAGCAGCACCTGCAACACGGTGGTGATGATGCGACTGCCGCCAGGGCTGCCGGTAGCCAGCCAGGGCCGGCCATCGGGGCGAAACACCAAGGTGGGCGTCATCGAGCTAAGTGGTCGCTTCCCCGGGGCGATGGCGTTAGCGCTGCCCTGCACCAGCCCGTAGGCATTGGCAACGCCGGGCTTGGCAGTGAAGTCGTCCATCTCGTTGTTGAGCAGGAAACCAGCGCCGGGAACGCTGATGCCACTGCCATAGGCGAAGTTGAGGGTGGTGGTGAGGGCCACCATCCCCCCTTGGCGATCGGCCACTGAAAGATGGGTTGTGTTGGTACCACCTGCCTGGAGGCCCTGGGCCGCTAGCTCGCTGGCGGGGCGATGGCGCTGAAGCTGGATCTGGGCCCGCAACCGCTCCGCATGGGCCGCACTCAGCAAGCGCTCCAACGGCATCTCCACCTGATCGGGGTCGCCTAGCCAGTGGTTGCGATCGCGATAGGCAAGGTTCATCGCCTCCACCATCCGGTGCAGGCTGGCGGCGCTGTTGAGACCCAGCTCAGCCAGGGGCATGGGCTCGAGCACCTGGAGCAGTTGCAGCAAAGTGACGCCACCACCACTGGGGGGCGGCATGGTGAGCACCGGATGGTTGCGGAATCTCACCTGCAGGGGGCGCACCAGCTGAGCCCGGTAGCCCTTGAGGTCGGCATGACGAATCAGGCCGCCCCGTTGGCGCATCAAGGTCACCAATGCGTCAGCGATCGGCCCCTCGTAGAAGCCCGGCTCGCCCTGGGCGGCGATGCGCCGCAGGCTGGAGGCAAGCAGGGGCTGGCGCCACAGCTGGGCAGGCCGCAGGTGGCGCTTGAGAAACAGCTCGCTGGAGGTGGGGTCTGCCTGCAGCAGGGGTGTGGCCTGGCGCAGGGAATCGGCTAGTTCCTTGCCCACAGGAAAACCGCGGCTGGCCAGGCGGATCGCCGGCGCCATCACCGCGGCCCGAGAGAGCCGGCCGTAGCAGCGCTGGCTCAGCAACAGACCGGCTGGGCTGCCAGGAACGGCCACACTCAACAGGCTGCGGGTGGCCCGCTCACGATCCACCTCGCCTTCGGGGCCGAGGAACATCTCAGCGGTGGCTGCTAGGGGCGCCGTCTCGCGAAAGTTCACGGCCACTGCCGTGCCACGGCCAAGGCGCAGCTCCTGGGCGCTGGGGCAGCCGCGAGCCGCAGCCGGTGATGGCCCCGGCAGCCACAGCAGCAAAAAACCACCGCCGCCGAGGTTGCCCGCCTGGGGCAGGGTGACCGCCAGGGCAAAGGCCGTGGCTACCGCCGCATCCACCGCATTGCCGCCGCTGGCCAGGATCTCAGCGCCCGCCAGCGATGCCCAGCGCTCCTGGCTGGCCACCATGCCGGCAGCAGACCACTGGGGGTGGAAGCGCTGGCTGCGCTCCTGCAGCACCTCTGCCTGGGCTGGTGAGGTCAGCAGCGTCGCCAGCGCCAGCCACGACCAATTCGACCAATTAATGGCAACAGGGCTCATGGCCTGCTGGGGGCGCCGAAGCCCCCACCCCCCGGGGTCTCAATGCGCAGGGCAACACCTGGCTGGAGCTCCAGTTCGCAGCAGCCATCGAGCTGCCGGCTCGAGCCATCAACACCGATCCAGGTGTTGCGGCCGCAGGCGCCCGGCAGCCCGCCGGCCAACCCCGCGGGAGCCACCCGCCGCGCACCGGAGATCAGGGCAACGGTCATCGGGGCCAAAAAACGCAACTGCCGCACCGCCCCATCGCCGCCACGAAACCGCCCATCCCCGCCCGATCCGGCCCGGATCCCAAAGCGCTCCAACCGCACCGGAAAGCGCGTTTCCAAAATTTCCGGGTCGGTGATGCGGGAGTTGGTCATGTGGCTCTGCACCGCAGCCGCACCATCAAAGCCGGCACCACCGGGGCGGATGCCAGCACCACTGCCCCCACCGATCGTTTCGTAGTACTGGCATTGGCCATTGCCAAAGCTGAGGTTGTTCATCGTGCCCTGGGCGGCGGCTTGCACCCCCAGCGCCGCAAACAGAGCGTTGGCTGCCGCTTGGGAGATTTCCACATTGCCGGCAACCACCGCCGCTGGCGGATTGGGATGCAGCAGGGAGCCCGGCGGCACGATCAGCTCGATCGGCTCGAAGCAGCCAGCATTGAGGGGGATCTGTTCGCCCACCAGGCAGCGAAACACGTAGAGCACCACAGCCTTGGTTACGGCTAGAGGGGCGTTGAGATTGCCGCTGTGCTGGGGCGAGGTTCCGCTGAAATCAACCTGGACCCGGCGAGCCTCAGCGTCGATGCGAACAGCTACCTGGATGAAGGCGCCGTGGTCGAGCTCCACCCGGGCAGACCCGTCGCTGAGGTGAGCAAGTGCCTGGCCCACCGCCTCGGCACCATGGGCTTGCCCGTGGGCCATGTAGGCCCGCACCTCGTCGAGGCCATGGCGCTCAATCAAGCGCCCCAGCTCCTGAACACCCAGCCGGTTAGCCGCCGCCTGGGCCTGCAGATCGGCAAGCAACTGGTCGGGGTTGCGGACTGGATGACTACCTGCAGCCAGTCGCTGCCGCCACAGCGACTCATCAAAGTTGCCGTTGCTCAAAAAGGGCACGTTGTCGAGTAGCAGGCCCTCATCGTCGATGCTGCGACTGAAGGCCGGCATCGAGCCAGGGGTGATGCCGCCCACATCGGCGTGGTGGCCCCGGCAGGCCACAAAAAACAAAGGGGCCCCAGCCTGGGAGTCGCCCAAACCAGGGACAAAAACCGGCGTAATGGCAGTGATGTCTGGAAGGTGGGTACCGCCGTTGTAGGGATTGTTTGACAACACCACATCGCCAGAAGCCAATGGTTGGCGCTCGCCCCGGGCGATGGCGGCCAGCAGGCTGACCACGCTGTCGCCCATCGAACCGAGGTGCACCGGGATATGGGGGGCATTGGCTACCAGCTGACCCGCCGCATCGAAGAGGGCGCAGGAGAAATCGAGCCGCTCGCGGATGTTCACCGAGCGGGCGCTCTGCTGCAGCCGCCCACCCATCTGCTCGGCGATGGCGGCAAAGCGGTGGTTGTAGAGCTCAAGCAGGGTGGGATCGGGCCCCTGCTCCACAAGCTCAACAGCCTGGCCAACCCCGCTGCTGGCCGCAGCTGTGCAGTCCCGCTCCAACAGCAGGGCTCCATCGGCCAGCACCAGGGCTTGCCAGCCGGGCTCCAGCACGGTGGTGGTAGTCGCATCGACAACCAGGGCTGGACCCTGGAGCCTTTGCTGGGGCAACAGCTGGGAGCGCTGCCACAGCGGCACCGGCTGCCAGCCGGCCGCCTCACCCAGCCACAGGGGAGTGGTTGGGGCAAGCGGGGCTGCAACCTCCACCTGTTCTGGAACCACCGCCAGTCCTCCAGCCACCGCCGGGGGAGCCAGCTCCACAAGCAGGCGCTCCACGATCCAGTCTTCGCCCACCGGGCCATAACCGAAGCGCTGCAGATGGGCGGCGCTAAAAGCTCGCTGCAGGTCTTCAACCCCTTGCTCGTCTGGCAACCACGCCACCTCCAGACCCCGCTCACTGCCGGCGGCCCGCAGCTCCAGCTGCACCCCGATCCGGCCAGTGGCCCCCTCGGCCAAATCCCCCAGCCGGCGCAGGTCGGCGAGCCCCTGCTGCTCCAGCTCGGCGCAGCGCTGACGCAGCAGGGGCAGGCTGTCGGGGCGCAGCGGCAACCGCGGCGAGCACTCCAGCAGCAACCTCTGCTCGGCCATGCCGAGGCCATAGGCAGAAAGCACCCCAGCCAAGGGGTGGAGCAACACCCGCGTCACAGCCAGCACCTCGGCCAGGCGGCAGGCGTGCTGCCCGCCAGCACCGCCATAGCTCACCAATAGGGCCTCGCGCAGGTCGTGGCCGCGTTGGATCGAGATACGGCGCAGGGCTTCCGCCATCGTTTCGATGGCTATCTGCAGGGCGCCTGCCGCCAGCCGCTCCGGACTGACCCCAGGTGCCACCGCGGCCATCTCAAGCGCCAGCTCCGCAAACCCCCGCCGCACCGCTTCCCCATCAGCGGGTTGGTCGCCCTTGGGACCAAACACCGCTGGCAGGGCGGCAAGCGGCAGACGGCCGAGCAGCACATTGGCATCGGTGATGGTGAGCGGCCCGCCGCGGCGGTAAGCCGCCGGACCGGGATCAGCTCCTGCAGAAACAGGCCCAACCTGCAGCCGCCTGCCGTCAAAGCGCAGCACCGAGCCGCCGCCAGCAGCCACGGTGTGAATCGGCAACATCGGAGCTTGCAATTCCAGCCCAGCGATCTCGGTAGCAGGGCTGCGCTCCCAGGCCAGATCACCGCCAGCGCCTGAGAGGCAGCGGTCATCGAAATGGAACACATCGGTGGAGGTGCCACCCATGTCGAAACCAACGATCGGCTGCGGCGGCAGCCCAGCGGCAGCAAGGGCCCTCCTGCCCACTGCCACGGCGCCCACCATGCCTCCGGCCGGCCCCGAGAGGATCGTGTCTTTGGCCAGCAGCAGCTCAGGCGCTGCCAGAGCCCCACTGGATCGCATCACCCGCAGCCGGGTTGCTGGCCCCAAGGCCCGCTGCACCTGGCGCAGGTAGCGGCCAAGCACCGGCGCCACCGCCGCCTCCACCAAGGCGGTCTGGCCGCGGGGCACGAGCCTTGGCTGGCCACTGAGCCGATGGGAGAGCACCACGGCCTCGAAGCCCAGGGGTGCGAGCCACTGCTCCAGCTGCAGCTCCTGGCTGGGATTGCGGGTGCTGTGCAGCAGGGCTACCGCGCAACTGCTGTAGCCGTCGGCCTGGGCTTGCAGCAGCTGCTGCTGCAAATCCTCTCCCCATCGCAGCGCCTCAAGCTCGAATCCCTCCGCATCCAGGCGCCCGTCCACCTCCAAAACCCGCACCCGCAGGGGGTTGGGCCGCTGAATGGCCAGGGCAAAGAGGTCGGGGCGGTGCAGGTCGCCGATGCTGAGCAGGTCGGCAAAGCCGCGGTTGATCAGCAGCAGCACCCCGGCGCCGCGCTGCTCCAGCAAGGCGTTGGTGGCCACGGTGGTGCCGAGCCTCACCTCCCGCACCAATCCCAGCGGGAGGGGGCTGCCGGCCATAACGCCGGGCTCCTGGCTCAACAGCGCAGCTATGGCACGCACGGCCGGGTCCCCCGGGCACTCCGGCTGCACCGACAGCACCTTGCGCACCAGCAGCTCGCCAGCGGGGCTGCAGCCCACCACGTCTGTGAAGGTGCCACCCCGATCAACCCAGAACCGCCAACCAGGGGCGGCACAAGCCGGCTGCACCGGCTCAGCGGTAGTTCTCAAACTGCAAAGGCACTTCCACGTCCTGGGCCTTGAGCAGGTTGATCGCCTGCTGCAGGTCGTCCTTGTTTTTGCCGGTGATCCGCAGGCTTTCGCCCTGGATCGAAACGGTCACCTTCTTGAGCTCGTCGCGCACGGTTTTGCTCAGCTGCTTGGCCAGCTCAGAGCTCAACCCTTTGCGCAGTTTCACCACCTGCTTGACCCGGTTGCCCCCCACGGGCTCGGGGCTCTGGAAGTCAAAAATCTTCAGCGAGAGGTTGCGCTTGGTTGCCTTCTGGCGCAGCACGTCCTCCACGGCCTGGAGGGTCATGTCGCTGGCGGTGGTGATGGTGAGGCTCGCCTCCTCCACCTCGATTTCGGTGTTGGAATCCTTGAGGTCGTAGCGGGTGCCCACGTCGCGGCGCACCTGATCGATTGTGTTAACGAGCTCCTGGCGATCGAAATCGCTCACCACATCAAAGGAATAGGTGCTCATGACGACTCAGTGCGCTCACTGGGTCTGAACACTACCCGCCTACCTCTTAGCCGACATGGACGACAGAACCCTTGCCCGCAATCAATCAACCCCCACCTTTCCCCGCCGTGAGAAGGGAGCCAATGGCCAGTGGGCGATCACAAGCCCACCCAAGTCAGTGCCGCCTGCACCGACCCTGGCCGAACGGATAGCCGAGGCCGAAGCGTATTTGGCCAAACCCCCCATCTATCACGGTGACAAAGCTTTAGCCGCCACCAAGCAGTACCTGCTTCAGCTCCGCGCTGAACTGCAGCAGCAGGAGGTGCAGGCATGACCACCACCTACCAGCCGCTAACCAGCGACCTGCTCGATGCAATCGCCGCTCACCTCAAGCGCCGTGGTATCGCCTTACAAGGTGAGACAGCGGAAATGTTTGTGTCGCTGGTGTCACCAAAGATCCGTGATCTCGTCGCCCTGGTGCAGGAGCTTGACGGTTGACCTACCAGCGCCTTCCTTGGGTTTACATCCCCAAGCCATCGCCTGATCCAGCAAAGGATGCCCTACCACCTGGCGTTCGTATGCGCAGACGGTGGCCTGAATGGCGTCAGATCCCCCTCTACGAAAACCGCTACGCACTCTCATCTGATGGCCGTGTCCGCAAGCTGGAGAGCATTGACCCCAAGCAACCAGACCGCCGTCTAGGTGCCTTTATGACCCAATGGCCAGCGGCAGGTAATCGGTGGACAGTTCGCTTGGTCAGGGGGACGAAAGTCTGCAGCCATTTCGTTGATGAATTGATGGCCGAGGTATTTGGAGATCAGGCCAATGCCATTGATTACCAGCGGCAGCCGTGAGCCCTGCTGCCACGGTTCAGAGCGGCGGTGGCCTTGGCGGCGGCATGTTCTGCCTCCATGCGATCGGCCTGGGCGATGTAGCCGCTACCGATGGCACGGTGCAAGCCAGCAATCAACCCAATCGGCATGGTGAGCAATACACCAGCTACCGGGTGCAGGCTCTGCACTTCAGGCAAAACGACGTTGGTAACAAAACGGTCACAGCCGTCGGCGTAGTCAACTTCGTCAATGCCAATCCCACGGATTTGGCTGCTGCGGTACTTGCGGGAGCGGCTCACAATCAATCCCTTTTAGGCAACAAATCTAGCTAGCGGTGGTAGCAAGGCAACTGAATGCCCCGGCTAGCGTCAACCTATCCCAGATACGAAAAAAGCTCCCCGTGCCCTGCCCGGACTTGGGAGCCTTTCCGTTACCCCAATGACTCTAACCCTCCAACAGGCTCAGCGCCTTCACAGCCTGATCGTTGATCGGAAGTTTGATTGGCTCCGCAAACCACCAGCCAAAGACTGGTTCACAGTCAACAATTACCCGATCAGACCAGAACACCTACTCAGCGGCGAGCCCACTGCCACTCGTCCTGGCCAAGGTCTAACCCGCTGGCTGGTAATCGATATTGATGCTGGCGGTCGTTACCACCCAAAGAACAATCCTGACGCCATCCCGAAGATCCTGCAGCTGCTAGCTGAGCAGGGCCTAGAAGGCGTCCTGATCGTTCAGAGCAGCGATAGCCGGGGCATTCACCTCTGGGTGCCAATTCCGCCCCAGCTGACAAGCATCGTTGCTAAGTGGCTTGAAGATCTGATCCGCCTCGCTGGTTTTCAGGTTCAACCCGGCCACCTTGAGCTGTTTCCCAACGTCACAAAAAAAGGTTCGCTGCCGTATGGCATCCGCCTGCCACTGATCGCCCCAGACAGCTGCGTCCTCGATCAAGACCTCACACCCGTCCATCGAGATGTCGGCGCCTTCTGTGACCAGTGGGAGGCCGCTCTGGCAGTCAATGACTCCTTTGCCCTTGCGCCAGGTCGTGATGCTGACCCTGATGCCCGTGGTTACTGGCATTTGATCCCAGAAGCGCGATACAGGCTTCAGCGTGGTTTCACTGGCCCAAAGCAAACCGATGAGTTAGCAGCTCAAGCGGCGTACCTGGCGGCATGGGAAGGATTGAGCGGTGCTGCCCTTCAGAAACGCATGTGCGCCCTATTGCTAGCGGCGCCAGGGTGCAGGCAGTTCAGCAGTCACTATCGGCACATTGCAGCCGGCACACTCGTTCATTGGTGGCAGCACTACAGCAAACATGGCGGTGAGCGATGCAAGGCCACTGCCGGTCAATCTGAATACGCCCGACCCAAGGCTTACACCCATAACGCTGATTTGGCCTCTGGAAGGGCTCAGCTCATTGAACAGGCTGTCCTGCAGCTAAGTGACGCCGGACTGGCCTTCCCGACCCTTACGGCAGCCCGTGAGGCAGTAGCAGAGCTGGTGAAGCAACAGAGCGGTAAGAAGCCCGGCGTCAACACCTTGAGAAAGCAGGATCAGCTCCTTTTAACCCTCCTGGAGACACCCCTAGCTAGCTGTATCGATACAGCAGTAGCTAAGTAGTCCATGAGGTCTGATAAAGCCTGTCAGGCAGGTCGTTATCACACCCATAGCCAGAATACGTAGTTAATAGCTTGACCTGAACTCTCCTTGCCCATCACTTCCCATCACACCAAACCCAATCGGAAAAATTTCGACTTCGATTTGGCTGTGTGACGGCCTAGCTAACAGTGGTCGATAGGGAGGGATACACCGCAGCTACGCCGGCTAGAAACTCAGGCAGAATGCTCTCCATGGAACGCACGGAATCTTCCTAAATGACTCAAACCGCAATTCGTCGCAAGCTGAGTAAAGAATTGCAGGAAAGAGCGTGGGATATGTATTGCAACTGCGTTGCGCAGAACCAGATAGCGAGGCAGCTCGATGTTGGAGAGGCCACGGTTAGCCGTTGGATCAGAAAGAAGCAGGAGACACACCCGGCGGCATCAATGACCCCAGAGCAGCTGCAAACTGATGCGTTCGTCAGTCTTCAATCCGCTGGCCTGATGCTTCGCACCGAGGCCGCTGGCTACCGGCAACGAGGGGAGCCAATCCCGCCGGGGTTGCTGAACATGGTGTCGCTGCACTCGGATCGGTTTGCCAGGTGGGCAACACGCCTATCTGCCGTGCCTCAGGCCGTGGTGGAAGTGACAAACCAGTTCGACTCGGCGCTTTGGAGCGGATTGCTTGGAGCAAATCACCAGCAGGCGATGGCTGATGCAAGCGCGGTGGAGGTACTGCCTGAAGCTGTCTCACCAGCTGTTGAAATGTGCCAATCTCAAGAATCCAATGTGACAGTTAGTCCAGGATGAGCCTGTCCAAAGCTGAAAAGCATTGCTGTAACTGACTTGCATAACTGCTTGAAATGCAGGTACTCAGATCAGGTATGCAGGGCCTTGTTTTTCAGTGGTAGCAAGGGATCTGGCTTGTCCAGCTAGATAGACTGGTGCAGTTGTCTACCAGTCTTGGCCCAGTCTCAAGATCGCCGCTGCCGGTACATCGCGCACCAGGGGCAGAGCCTGACGGTGGGGGCCTGGGCAGAGCAGCGCAATATCTCCCCGAGGGTGCTGTCAGAGCGGCTGAGCAAGGGTTGGCCTATTGAGCGAGCGCTTACCTATCCCTGCCGCAAGGGCTACCTGCAGGGCCGTGCAGAGCAGCTAGCTAAGGGCAGGGCATGGTGGCGGGCCAATGGTCAGGCATGGCGTGAGCGCCGGCGCTGATGACTGGTAAGCGGCGGGCAAAGCGGGCAGCTGATGGTGAGCTGACGACTGGGCGGTGGGAGGGCTACCTAGCCAACCAGGAGGCGCTGGAGCAGGCCTTAGGTGTTGATGGGGCAGCGATGGCCAGGCAACGAGCAGAGGCGTTGCGGGAGGGCGGCTGGGGTGCTGTGTTCGATCGAATTGACTAGATCGCCAGGGGTGACGGATTCGCCCACCCTGGCGCCAGGTAGCTGACCTCACCCGACCACGGCTGCGGCGGCGTCCCCGGTGATCGCAGCGGGGAGAATGGCCCGCTTCACCTTGTTGCGGTGGCGGCTGAAAGTTTCAGGCCTGACTCCTAGAGCAGCGGCTGCCAGCTTCCCGCTGCCGTATTCGGCAAGGTGAGCTTCCAGTGCTTGCCAGCCTTCGGCGGTGGCCGGGAATAGGGACGCCATGGTGGTGCGGGCCACCTCAGGCTCAGGCTCAGGCTCAGCGAGCACCACGGGCTCGGGCTCCGGCTGCTTCACCTCTGGGGCAGCCACTGGGGTGGGTTCAGGCGCTGGGGATTCCTGCCAGGCAGCGGCCTGTTCTTCCGCCTCCATGGCATCCAGCAGGCTGTGCAGGGCCTGGAGGATGGTGTCCAGCTGGCTTTCATGCTTCAGGCCTACGGGTGTGGACTTGAGGGCTGCCAGGGCGGGGAGCACCTTTTCCCGAGTGTTGTGGACGTAGCGGGAGCGTTTGCCGGTGGTGGTGTAGGTGGCGGCCACCGTTTCAGCGTCTACGTCCACGGCACCATCGGAGCCGGGCAAGGCGGGCCGCTCGGGCCGGTTCATGGCGCGTAGAGCTTCCAATGCCCCGCGCATGGATTGGATGGGGGCTGCGCCTTCGGGTAGATCGGCCATGAAGTCCATGAGCCGTGGCCAGCCGGTGCTGACGGTGATGTAGTTGAGAACCTGGGCTTTCTTTAGGCCGGTGAACTGTTCGGCATCGCGGAAGAACACGCTGGCGATACCGCCGGGGCCTTTTTTGCCTTTGGGGTAGAGATCGCGGATACGGGCTAGTTCATCACCGATGGATTTGCAACGTGGGAGGACCACGCGGCGCATTACTTGGTGAAGGATGCCTTCTAGTTGCTGGTGCTGCTCACGGATGGCCAGGAATCCCTGGAGCACGTCTTCACGGAGGTTGAGAGCGCCTGTGGACGGGGCGAGAGCTTCAGTGCCGTTACCGGCCTCCAGCGGGTCGGCCTTTGCGGGCTTGGGTGTCATAGCTGGACAGAGTGTTAGACGTTGCTAGGCGGGCTGCCGAGCCCAAAGCAGCTTCAGCACAGGGCAGCAAGTCAAAGCATAGCAAGAATAAGGTCCAACGCGTTAGACCTTATTTATTAGTATTTCTGATGGGGCCAGGTGCCGCTACCGCTGGCGAGGGTGAGGTATTTACCCCTGAGAAGCCCTTGCACACGAGGCAACCGGCGGCAGGGATGAGGCAGGTAATTGGGGCGAGGCCTTTAGGAGGCGCTAGGGGAGCTGTTGGAGGGCGGCGCCCAAGGCCCAACTACCGACTCCCCCGCTGCCTCCAGTTCCGCTAGCTCCAGGTTCAGGTCTAGGAGGTTGCTGAGGATGTCTTCGCTGGCTTTCCAGCCGTATGCCTTGAGCACAAGGGCATCGAGGCCCCGGTGGAGCTTGGCGAGCTGACTTGCGGGTTCGTGGATGTAGGCGTTGTAAATGTCGGTGATCCCCCAGTTCTTCGCAAGCATCACTTCATTGCGGTACTCGTTGAGGGTGGACATCGCCTGGCGGATCTTCTGGACCAGTTCGGGGGCGACAACCTGGGGGAAGGGAAAGGTCTCGAAGATCGAGTCATGGGTGTAAGCCGTTCTGTCTTCCAAGGTGCCTTTCTGGGCGTGCATCCAGGTGCGGTGAACGGATGATGTCAACAGGGCCAGGATGTAGTCGTCGTCGCTTGCTACCACCTTGTTCTTGTTTCCACAAAGCCAGTTCGGCTGACATGGGAGAAAGATCGCCCATTTCGAGACTTCAGGGACGGCGAAAAAACGACTCAACGGTTCCAGTGCTTCTCTCATCGCGGCATTGGTCCTCTTAAATCGCCACCACTTTTCACGCATCACCTGCTCACGATTTGACTGCCTCTCGACCCGAACCAGATCCACCACTTGCCGAAACGGTGAGGGGTAGGCCTCGATCTCTTCGAGCGGGCGATCACCAAAGTCGATAATCCAGCGATCGGGCTCCCCTAAGGGCCGCTTTGCGAGATTGCTGCCCATGGAGAACGGCTTAACCACCTCAGCGTTCCTTGGATCAGCAGCCAACCACTCCGCCGCTGTCCCAGGGTCAACATTGAATCCCTTACCCACGGGTATGACGCCTTGGAAGCAGCTGCCCTTGTTTGCCCCCAGTGCCATGGCCTCGCTCACATCCACGCTGGAGCGCAAGCTGGAGTTGATGCTGTGAACGGCTTCACCATCAAGCCGGAAGCCGCCCGCAGCCTCTTGGCTCCAGTTGACGATGCTGACGTGGACATTGGCCTCCCCAGACCACGGCTGGGTTGAGATCGCCGAATGGATGTGCCCGCCGTTGTCTCGGATGTAGTCGAGGGAAGCCCGGCGGCTCTTGCCGTGGCGGATCGAGTTGGTGGCCACCAGTCCTGCCCTGCCGTCAGGCTTGAGGTTCTCCTGGGCCAGACGGAACCAGTAGGTGCAGAAGTCCACGCTGTCTCGCACCTCGGGGAACCGTTGAAAGACCCGCTCGACGTACTCATCGCCCAGGTTGTGCCGCATGTGCTTACCTCCCAGAAACGGTGGGTTGCCCACGTAGGCATCCGCCTCCGGCCATGGCGTAAACAACGCATCCGCCACCCTGATGTTGTTGTCGAGGTTGTCGAGAGGCAGATCCCGTTCGGTGAGCCCCAGGCGATCGTTAGCCACCTTGCGGGCGATCATCAGCGTCACCCTTGCCAGCTCAACCGCGAAGGGGCTGGTGTCCATGCCGAAGAACTGCAACGGCGTCACCAGGCCCAGAACCCCCTGGTCCTTCTTGGCTTCGGAGGTGCGTCGCTCGTCGATACGCCGAAGGATCGACACCTCCAGATCCTTGACAGCGTTGTAGCCCATGTAGAGAAAGTTCCCAGAGCCGCAGGCCGGATCGCAGACGCGGTACTGAGTCAACGCTTGCCGAAGGCTCTCTAGCTCAGAGATGCTGCTGGCCTGTGCAATTCGCTCCTCCCAGGGCTCCACGATCGTGGGCCGGATGATTTGCAGCATGTCCACCTCACTGGTGAAGTGCTGGCCGTGGGCGTGGCGTGTGGCGTCATCGCTGCTGGCTTCAAAGATGTTCCCGAAGATGCTGGGCCGCACCCGCTGCCAGTTCTCCTCGGCGCTGGCGGTCAGCAGATCCAACTCTTCTGAGAGCAGCTCCAGCCTGGGGATGTGGGCGAAGAGCCCGCCGTTGAAGTAGGGCGTCCCCTTGAACTGCCCGCCGGGCGTGATGCCGGGGGTGTTCATCTCGCCGAACAGGTTGCCGAGCACGTCGTAGCTGCTTTGGCCCCCCTTGCAGACGTTTATGGCGACCGTGAACTGCAGGTTCGGCAGCAGGCCCCGATCCTCAGCGAACAGGCTCAGGACGCACTGGAGTACGAACCGCTGGGCCTCCAATGCCGTGAACGCGCCGCTTGCCTCGCCCCGTTTCCGCAACCGCCTGAACAGTTCCCCCATGCTGCGGGCCTGGGCCTCCGTCACCTCGATCTGGTTGAGGCCGAAGTGCACCGGCTGATCGGTCTTGCTGAGAAAGGCGAGGGACGAGGACTGGGCCGCCAGATCTGCGACCCGCAGCTTCACAAGGGGTTCATCTACGAGCTGGTTGAAGTCGTAGACCCACAGCTCATCGAAATTGCAGAGCACCGAGTAGAGCGGTTTGGGTGCGAGGTATATCCAGTACCTCTGCAGTTGTGGGAAGTGGGGCTCCAGAGCTTTGCCCCGGCTCTTCATCTCGATCAGCACCGTGGCTCGTGTTCCCTCGATCAGGGCATCCGCGCTACCCATCCCGCCATTGAGGCTGCCCTTAGGAATCTTGCGCTCAAAGGTGGTGCCCGCCTCCACTGAATCGGCCCAGCCCCAGGCCTGGAGCAGCCGGTTCACGTAGGTCTGGGCCTCGCTGTCCTCATCGCCTCGGATCGTGGCCACCCAATCGGCGAAAGTCTGTAAGGCCTGGGATGTGCTCAACGGGGGGAGCCTCGTGACCGCTGATTGTGACAGGGACTACTCAAACCAGACAGCACCGTGCGCCTTTCAAGCCAGCCAGTCACAACCCCAGGAAGTGGGAGGCGAAGCACCGGACTGAGGCCGAAGCTGCCGCTGATCGGGAGCGCGATGAACAGGGCAGGTTCATCCAGGCCCCAGTGACACTGGAGGCTGGCAGGGATGACGAATCCGCCCGAGGCATCCGCCGCCGGCTGCAGATTTGGCGCCCTCGTCAGACTGGGAGCAGACGACATAGGCCCCAGTGAAAACCCTTCCGAGCAGCAGAAAACCAGGCGGTGAAGATGAATCCTTGATTGCCAGCAGAGCAGCAATTCAGGCCGCCGATTCAGCGGTGGCACGATTCAGCCCCAGCGCATTTCAGAGCCCTGCAGCTGCCACCAACCGGACCGGCAGGGACCAGGGCGAAACCTGGCGCGGCACTCAACCACTGGGCGGTAAAAGCTCAAGCGTGGGCAGCCTGGGCCTGTGAGCCATCGCGCTGGGATAACGGCCCCACAGGGCTACCAGTCGGCCAGTCAGTTGAGCCTGGCCGGCGGCAGCCAATACCTGAACAGCCTCGATCGTGAGCAGCGAGAGGTGGTCGAGGTTGTGGGCCCTGGCAGGTTCAAGGTCAGCACCGACGACGGCGCTGAAGAGGTTGCTGGTGATCATTTCGTGCTGGTGAATGGCTGCCTGCTGATCCGCTCACCACAGGGCAATGATCTGCGCTGCTGGGCGGCCGGGTGCTGGCAGGGCATTGAGCTGATCGGCTGATGAGCAAGCCCAAGATCGATCCAAGGGCCGTCCCTCAGCCGCTGCGGTGGCAGATGGAGGTATTAGCCCAGCCAACTAGCAGCTGGGTGGCGTTATGCGGCGGCCGCTACTCAGGTAAGAGCCATCTGAGCATCCTGTTATTGGTGCAGGCCCTGGGCCCGGTTGAGCTTGGCGGCCACGGTGAGAGCTTCAGGGGCTTGATCCTCCGCTCTGATTTGGAGGGCTTGAACAAGCTCACCGAAATGGCCAGCGCCTTCATTCAGGTGCTGTTTCGTGGCAAAGCCCGATACGTCAAGTCGGAGCGCCGCTTTTACCTGCCAAATGGCGCCACGCTCAAGTTTTCGCAGTTGGGCGATGAAGCAAGCGCAACCCGTTGGCAGGGTCAGGACTACAGCTGGTGCCTGCTGGACGACGCCGGCCTGATTCACCCTGATTTGGTGCGGCGGGTGATCACCAGCCTGCGCACCAGCAACGCTGCCATCACGCCGCGATTGGTGGCGACGGCTAACCCAGGCAACCGTCATTCAGCTACCTGGGCCAGGTTGCTATCTGAAGCGCCTAAGGGTGACATCAAGCCATTCCAGAGCAGGGAGTTTGGCGGTAAAACCTGGGTCGTCAGCAAAAGCAATATCTATGACAATCACGCTCTCACGAAAGAGCAGCGTGATGATTACATCGAGATCCTCAAGGCCAGGGCAAATGGTCGCAAGGCGGTCGAGCAGGCTGAGATATACGGCAACTGGGATTTTCCCAGCGGCGGCTTCTTTGCCAGCTTGGATGCTTCCAGGGTGCAAGTGCCTGATGGGCATTTTTCAAGCCCTAGAAGGTACGAATGGGCTGGTGAGCTGCTGCCGCTGGTGAATCCCCAGAACTGCTGGTTGACATGCGACTGGGGCGGCGGGATGAGCCCCAGCTGGGTTGGCCTAGCCGTGCAGCTGCCTGACCCGATCGTGCTGGCTGATGGCCGGCTGCTGGGTCGTGACAGCCTGGTGATCGTTGACGAGTTCCACACCGCCACGACAGGCCTTTCCGGTGATCTGGATGTGGAGCACAGCAACGGGCAGCACGACACCAGCACCTTCACCGCTGGCGTATTTCAGATGTGCAAGCGCTGGGGAATACATGCCGCTGACATCCACCTAAGCAAGCGAATCATTGATGCAGCCGTAGGCGCCAGAACTGGCTCTAGATGCGGCAGCATCGCCAATGAGCTAGCGGCAGAGGGATTGCCATGGACGCCTGGCCCAAAGGGCGAGAGAAGCGTCGGCTGGAGCCTGATGGGCAAGTTGTTCTCTCAGTGCTGTTTTCCAGCGCCTGGCCTATTCGTAAGCGAGCGGTGTGAATACTTCTGGGCAACAGTGCCAGTGCTTCCGATTCACCGCAACCGGCTAGATGATCTGGAAGGCCCTGATCACGCTGCTGATGCAGTGCGCTACCTGGCGATGAGCGCTCTGGGGCATGTTGGCGGCACGATGGTTGGCGGCCCGATGACTTACTGATCGGGACAAAATACAGCCGTGGCTAGCGTGGTAGTACCACTGAATCACAGCCATGGCCATTCAAAAACCGGCGGCGCCGGTTCTGCACGATCGCTCTCAAGTTTGGGAGCAAGCTGCTGCATTCCTGCGCAGTAAGGGTCTACAAGCCCCTACAACCAAGACGAAGTTCGATGCCTGGCTACAGACCAATGCTGGCGCCAAATCGACACTGCTGGTTGATTTTCCAGCTGCTGCCGTTGAGCTTGGTGAAGAGATCGATTGCCCTGCATTTATTGCTGACCTGAAAGCCAATCCGCCTGAGCTGCCGTCTATTGGCCTGGGGCGGAAGGTGCTGGATGAAAACCTCAGCGAGGCTCAGCTGAAGGCGCTGCTAGTTGATCGCCCTGCCGTGCTCAAGACGCTGCTGGAATCGATCGAGCAATGGCGTGATTCAATCAGCGGCCCTGAGGCCATCAAGGCCGTGCAGGAGCGCATGGCAGCCGTCGCCCAGGCCAATGCCGCTGAGCAGGCTGCTGCCCGTACTGCAGGGGCACCAGTGGTCCGTGCCGTGGCCGAGGCCAAAGCTGCTGAACGCCGTCAACTGATCAAGAAGGTCGAGGCCCTGCAGGCCACCGGCAAATGGCATCCCCCAGCGTGATGGCAGCACCCATCGTTCGCCGGCCGCCAAAAACTGCTGCATCGGTCTTGGCGTATGCAATGACCCGTCGTGGGCAGGGTGAACCACCGGCAGATGCCACCATCACTGGCTGGCTGCGCAGTCGGCCCGAACGCTTGGCCTGGGCTGTGAGCAATCGGCCGGCCGAAGCAATGGCCCTAGGGCTGATCGATCGCCCCATCCCACGGGTGCTCTGCGATCTGCGCCACTCCAGCCTGCCGCTGGACCCACGGTCACAAACCGCCGTGAGGATGTGCCTGGCCTTGAGTGGTGTCACCAGACAGGAGGTTGAGACGGCCCTGGCTGATCGCGCTCACCTGCTGCAAACGGTGCTCGGGCTGCTGGAGGCAGAGCAATGAAGGCGGGTGACTTGGTGATGCTCGACCTGGGCCCACAGCACCCTGCCCAGCTCCGTCGTGCCGTGCCAAAGATGGCCGTGGTGGTGAATGTCGATCTGCCTTGGATCGAGGTCAGACCTACAGGTGAGCAGCGGCCACCAGTTGAGACATATTTTGTCCCCGCCAATGAGGTGAGACTTCATGCCGATTGACTTCGATGAGCTGCGGCGGCACCGGCAGTTACATGCACTGCACGGTTATCGAATGGGTCACGATGATGCCTATGCGGCTGAGCATCGGCGCCGGCAGAAAGCTGATCGGCAGCTACGCGAAGCAAAGGAAGCCAAGGTGAAATGGCTGCTGTCTGTATCGCCAGAAGTAGGCGATCAGGTCGTTATCTGCCTGCCTGACAGCAAGCACGATGGAGCAACTGGCACGGTCAAGGCGATCCGCATCGATCACGCCTGCGCTCAAGTGCTGGCCACCATCGACCTGAAGCCCAGAGCCCGCACAACGGCCTTGCCGGCCTGGGCCAGACGGCAACGGGGATACAACCCTCAGCCGCATGGCGTAGTCACCCTGGCGCCGTTGGTGCAGCGCATTGAATCAATCAGCGTCCTGCATCTCCGACCGGCTCAGGTATCGTCAGAACAGCTGGCGGCGCTGGCTGAAAACCAAACAGTGCCCCAAGAATGCGACAGCCTTCCAACGCTGATGGAACCGGCCAATTCCTGACGAATGCCGGCCGTATCCCCCTGCTACGGCCTGATGAAGAGCTGCACCTAGGCAAACGGGTGCAGGCCTTAATGCAGCTGCTAGAGGCCAATCCAGACGGCCCCTACACCCCAGCAGAACACCGGGCACTTAAAACCGGCCGTCGTGCGAAGGAACGCATGATCGCTGCCAACCTCCGCATGGTTGTGAGCCTGGCAAAGAAGTACACCCAGCGCGGGGCAATGGTTGGTATGTCTCTCGATGATCTGATTCAAGAAGGTTGCATCGGGCTGACCCGTGGCGTTGAAAAGTTCGATCCCACCCGTGGCTACAAGTTTTCAACGTATTCGTACTGGTGGATTCGCCAGGGAATTGCCCGTTCCTTGGGTCGAGGCCTGATCTCCCTGCCAATCCATGTGTCAGACGCATTAAATCGAGTTGCTGCTGCCCGCAGGGCCCTAGCGCTAGAAGGCATCGAGCGCCCGACCTTTGAGCAGCTGGAGCAGCGGACTGCATTAACCGCCCCCGTACTGCGGACAGCGCTGGAGCATGGCTACCAAGCGCGGGTGGTGGCCAGCCTCGATGCCCAGATGAAAGAAGACGGTTCAACGCTGCTGGAGACGATTGCAGGAGAGAGTGAAGATCACCTCACCCGAACAGCGTTATGGGATGTGGCCGAGCAGCTGAAGGCGCTGCTACCTGACGAGATGGCCCTTTGTGAGTTGAGGCATGTCGAGGGCGAGACCTTCAACTCGATCAGCTCGGTGATCGGCGGCGTTAGCCGGGCCGGTGCCAAGGTTCAAGTGGAGGCAGCGCAGAAACGGCTCCGTCGTGTGGCTGGTGAAGGTGTCCTGGAGCTGCTGGCCTGTTAGGCCTGGCGGTAAATCGGCGTGATCGGGGCACCACCACGGCCCACCCTTACCTCCGTCAGCAGTTCATTCAGCACCGCTCGCATCTCATCAGGCTCCGCTAGCTCAAAGGTGCCGGCCTCCTTGAACAGCTCCGTGTAAAGCGCTAGCTGCTCTGGGTCGATCCCTACCTGTGGCCGCTCCAATCCCTTCAGCTCAGCGGCAATCTCCGCTACGGCAAGCTCTGCCGACTTGCGGTGAGGGTTGCGCATCAGGTGCGCCTGTGCGGCCTCTAGCTCGACCAGCAAGGGCGCTCGCCTGGGATCTGCATCGCCTGGCCCCAATGCCACCTCCGCTAGCCGTGCTGCCTGCTCACGGCAATGCCCGATCGCCAGGCTCAGCACCGTTGCCTCTTTCACCCCTGCGCGGTTCTTGCACAGCCGGTAACGGCAACGCCACCATGCTGTCCCCGCGCTGGTGTTTCTGGTGAGGCGATGGCTACAGCCATGGCACTTCAACAACCCCGTCAAGGCGTGTCTTGGCTCCCCGCCGCCAGGGCTATTGACTTCAAAGCGGTTTTTCGTTTGCCGTAGCCGGATCGACAGGTGCTGCCAATCGGCCTCACTGATCAGGGCGGCGTGTTGGTCGTAATAAATCTCATCCCATTTGGAGCCCCATGATTTGCCGCTGCTCGGATCGTGGAGGTGAGGGACATGGCCTCTGATGACGGGATTCACCCACCAGGCGATCAGGTTCGATGCTGCTGGCGTCCATGGGCACCAGCTGGGCAGCTCTCTTGCCACACGGCTGAAGCTGCGGTGACGCTCCAGTTCTTCGATCACCCGCAGCGCATGAGCCCAGTTTTCTGGATGCGGCAGGAGCTTGCCATCGTGCTGTTCGTAGCCAAACGGCACACGGCGGCGCAGTGATCGGCCCTGCTTGCGCATGGCAGCGAACTGGGTCTTTAGGCGCTGGCTCAGCATTCGCTTTTCGTGCTCGGCCACCGTGGTGAGCATCCGGCTGATCAGAAAGCCACCGGGCGTAGCCGATTCGATCTCACCACCATCGAGAGCGGTAACGGTGACGCCTTTCTCGGCGCACATGGCCAGCAGGGCGTCAGCAAACTGTGCATCCCTGCCCAGGCGGTCAACCCTGGTGATGCTGATCTGATCCACCTCGCCACGTTCAAGGCGCTTGATCAGTTCAAGAATCCCAGGTCGGTCGTTGTTGCCACCGCTGATCAGCTCTTGGATGACATCGGCGCAACCGGCATCGCGCAGCCGCGCAACCTGATGCAGCAGGGCATCTGCCTGCTCATCTTTGCTGGCACGGGCGTAGCCGAGGTGCATGGGGCAGTTGCTGACCTACCCATCATGCCGTAGCGTTGCGCCATGCGCACCTAGTCTAAGGAATAGGTGTCGGCCATCGGAACGGGAGCTGAGAATCAGCACAAACGTTGCAGGAGCCTAGAAAAGAACCTCCGACTCGCCACCCCCCTGGCCAGCAGGCTCAGCCAGCGCCGCCGGCAGGTCGAACGGGCAGCTCGCCAGTGGGGCCTTATTCGGTAGCAACCACTACCATTGCCATGGGTGTATGTGATCAGTGTGGCCGCAAAGCCGTGAGCGCTCCATGGACCGCATGCAAGCGCTCTACGCGAGGGCCGAACGGGACGGCTCCGTGTCCACCGCAAGCCTGCGCCATCACCTGCTTGCCAGCGGCCTGCAGGCCGACGACAGCCGGCTAGCGCAAACGTTTCAACAGCTCAACAGGCTCGGCGATGGGCCCCTGAGCCTCGAGGCCTTTTCCGCCCTGGTGGGGCCCGAGCTGCTGATGGTGTCGCGCGCACTTCACCAGCAGCTGGTAATTCCGGAATGGCAGGACTTCCTCCAGGACATTGACTACCTCTTCCAACGGGTGTCAGCCAACCGCGGTGGCGCCAACGCCGATTACATTCCGATCCTGAGGGATGCAGACCCCGAGCGCTGGGGTGTTGCGATCTGTTCTGTAGACGGACAGCGCCTGGCCCTCGGCGATGTGGATGTCCACCACTCGATCCAGTCGGTATCGAAGCCGATCACCTACGCCTACGCCCTCAGCCGGGAAGGCCCCGAGTTCACCAACCGGCACGTGGGGGTGGAACCCTCCGGGCTTCCCTTCAATGACCTCAGCCTGCTGCCAGACCACAGGCCCTTCAACCCGAACGTGAATGCCGGCGCCATCATGATGGCCGGCCTGGTGGCCTCCGGGTTTCCTGAACTTGATGCCCGGGAAATCACAGGCCAGCTGATGGAACTGCTGGCGGAGTTGTGCGGCCACTGTGGACCGGTTCGCTTCAGTGAAATCACGATGGAGTCGGAGCGGGCCACGGCCAATACGAACTTCGCCATCGCCTATCTGCTGCAGGGCGGCATTGGCCTGCCCCGGGGCATGGATCTCCACAAGATGCTGGATGTCTACTTCTCCTGTTGCAGCATCGAGATGACCGCCCGGATGCTGTCGGTGGCAGCCGCCACCCTGGCCAATGGGGGCGTCTGCCCGATCACGGGACGCCAGGTGCTCTCCACTGAGATTGTGAAGCGCACCATGGCGATCATGCAGACCTCGGGCCTGTACGACAACGCCGGCGTGTTCACCCTGGAGGTGGGGCTGCCGGCCAAATCGGGCGTGGCTGGATCGGTGCTGGTGGTGGCTCCCAACCTGCTCGGCCTGGCGACCTTCTCACCACGGCTCGATGCCTACGGCAATTCAGTGCGGGGCATTGCCCTCTGCAAGCAACTGGGGGAGCGCTTCCACCTGCACATTTACGACAACCTCTCGGGAGGCAACTCAGGGGGCAAGCGCGACCCGCGCGCTTCCCGCCAACGCAAGAACCAGGACCTCTCCGATCTGCGCTGGGGAATCGTGTATGGCGACACCAAAGCGCTGCTGGTGCGGGATCTAATCCTTAACTGCATCGTGGACATCAGCCTCGCCGATGGAGAGCTGGAGGCCTCCGAGCTGACGGTGATGGAAAGGATCTATCAAGAGCTGATGGAAACCCCAGCCGAGCCCGGCGCCTTCGAAGCCCTGGCCAAGGCCCGCAGCCTGCCGGATCAGCAGCCCGCCGCCCCCTTCGAACGCTTGATTGCAGAACTGGCCGAGCAGCGCAACCTCATCGACGACAAAGCCCGCCGGATCATTCTTGAAACCGCCTTTCGGGTGGCCTGCGCCGATGGAATGATCGAAGCGCAAGAGCAGGAGCAACTGCACGCCATCGCCGGGGCGCTGGGCATCAACGAGGAGGTTGTGCAGCTCGAAATCAACGCCTTTGAGCGTGCCCACCAGCGGGGCGAAACCTAGGCTGGGGTGCAGCGTGCAGCGCCCATGCCCCTCTCCCCCCAACTCGCCCCTTTCGCCTGGTCGTTGCTGCTGGCAGCTGGCGTGGTGGTATTCAGCATTGTGCCCCTGGGCGCCGCCCGCTCCAAGGCCAATTTCCAGATGGCCGACCTGGGCGCCCCGCGGGCGATGTTTGAGCGGCTGCCGGCCTGGGGCAAGCGAGCGGCCTGGGCCCACCAAAACTGCTTTGAATCCTTCACCCTGCACGCGCCCGCTGCCCTGCTGTGCCTGGTGGTTGGTGTCACCAGCCCGGTAGCCATCGCCGCGGCCTGGATCCATCCCCTGCTGCGCCTGGCCTACATCGGCATGTACGTAGGCAACGTGCCCCCGCTGCGAGGCCTCTGCTGGGCAGGCGCCCTCACCTGCAGCGGTTTGCTCTACGTCGAAGGCCTTAAAGCGCTGCTGGGCTCCTAAGGCCAAAGATTTAATCGAAAAACATCACACTCACCACCTTGCCCATGTCCTCTGCGACCCGGCAGCTGGCTAGCAAGGTTTCACTGTCGTGGAAGGCGTAACAAATCAGCTGATCGCAACGACTGATGATGTCTTGGTTGCAGAGGCTGCTTGCCATCGGCAGGGGCAGCTCATCGTGCTCTGGCTTCTCCACCAGATGCAGCACTCGCTCCAATTGATCGCGAGACTCTCCGGGTTGGCGATCAAGGCTCTGGGGCAAAAGCACGGTAAGCCTGGCCGGATCAATCTCCAGCACGCTGCGAATCACCGCCGCGTTAACGCCCTGGGATCCAGAGGTAATCAGATTGTGACCCTCCTGGGCCAGGGAGCGGGCCACTAATTCGACCAGATGGATCGAAACCACGGGCACATGGCGACTACCCAAAATTGCAATCCGACGCTTGCTGCGGTCCTGGAGCATCGCCAGTTCCTGGGCCAGGGTGTCGATACGATCAATCGACGGAAGATCAAGGGACCGCGACACCAATAGCCACCTGTCAGTCCTTTGAAACTAGCAGCGTTATTTCATTAATGCGGGCAACTGCAACCGAGCAAACAGGCGCTCGAAATTGCAATGCTCTTCCACCAGCCGGAAGGCAAAGCTTGCCTTCACCACTTCGTGCAGACGCACATGACCAAAGGCCTGCTCAATCACTTCCACCGTAGTGAGGGTGTCGTGCTCCACCTTGAGCAGGGGCACTTCGAGCTCCTCGGCCCGGTTGAGCAGCTGGGGCAGCGGGTCTCCAGCACCCGTGAGAATCAGGCACTGGGTTGATGCCTCCAGGGCTGCCAGCTGAATATCGGTGCGATCAGCGCCAGTCACCACCGCCATGTTGCGGCGGCGCCGGAAAAACTCCATTGCCGAGTTGACGTTCATGGCGCCAATCGAGAGGGTTTCCACCAGGAGATCGAGCCGTTCCGGGCAGCACAGCACCTGGGCACCTAGCCGCAGGGCTAGCTCCTCCACCGTGACACTGCGCAGCAGCGGGCTCTGGGGCATGACGCCAAGCACCGGCAAACCAAGGCGCTCCAGGGCAGGTACCACTTCGGCGCACAGCTGGGCCACAAGCCCCGGCTTGACCGCATTGAGCACCACCCCCGCCAGATGCTCACCCAACTCGGCCTGAGCCGCCAGGAGCGGGTCGATGCTGCAGCTATCGATCCAGGGATGGACCAGCAACACCGATGCCTCCAAGCCCCGGGCCAGCTGGGCCAGGCTGAGGCCGTAAAGCAATCCCTCATGCAGGCTGCCGGCAGCTTCCAGCAGGGTGAGCCCGTCGCTGGCGGCGGCCAGCTGCTGACGCAGCTGCTCAAAACCCGAGCCGGGATCCAAGTCACCCTGCAGCAGCCGCCGCTCTGCCGTGGCCGGATCGAGCACATGCAGGGAGGGAATCAGGTTCGCTTCCGGAAGCCCCAGGGTGGCGCCGATGAAACGCACATCGGCATCCAGCAGAGGCGCCTGGCTGGCAGCATCCACCGGGCTATCGAGGCTGGTGGCTAGGGGCTTGCCAAAACGCACCGGTACCCCTTGACGAGCCAGCTGGCGGGCCAGGCCAAGCACCACCGCCGATTTGCCACTGAAGGATTCGCAGGAGCCGATCAGCAAGGTGGGGGCCATCGGTCAACCTCGCTTGGGGGTGTCTTGAAGCGAAATTTAGGCGGCGCTGCCCACTGCTTCGGTAGCAAGGGGCGGCTGACCCAGCAACAGCCACTGCCAGAAACTCGCCGGCAACTGCTCCCCCTCCCGATCCATCAACCACTGCACCAGCTGGTGGCAGGGCAACTCAAAGCTGTACTTCACCTCTGGTAAATCAGGAAAAGTCAAATCGCAGTGGAGAATTTCCTGGGGTGCCGTTTCACCACTCCAGCTCAGCCGCAGCATGTGGCTACGCCCCCCCTGCAGCAGGCGCTTACCGGCCCAATCGCCCGCCAGCAGGACCGCCAAAGCACTCTCTAAAGGCATCAGCCGCCCTAACCCCCCGCAGTAAGGAGCAAATAGGGGCACTAGCGGCGCAACAGTATCAGGGATCATGCCAGTGGGCATCAAGGCGGCGTATACGTCATCTATTTACGGCCATGCTGACGCGTCAGCCGCCGTTTATGCCAGGCAGATGACCAATTTTGATGGATGCCGGATCGCGGTTACCGGTGCGAGCGGCAGCCTGGGTGGGGCTCTGCTCCAGGAGCTAGCCCAGCAGGGCGCCTCGCTGGTAGCCCTCACCAGCAGCAGCGAACCCCTGCTCCTGCTGGATCCTGCTGGCACAGCGATTCCCCTAGAGCAGGTCTGCTGGCAATGCGGCCAGGAGCAGGAGCTACGTGGGCTACTGGAGCGGGTAGACATCCTGGTGCTGAACCACGGCATCAACCAGCAACAGCTCCGCAGCCGCTCTGCCACGGCGCTTGCCCTGGAGGTGAATGCCCTTAGCAGCTGGCGGCTGCTGGAGCTGTTTGCCGAGGTGGTGCAACAAAGCCACCGCCCAGAGCGGCCCAAGCCCGAGGTGTGGATCAACACCTCGGAGGCGGAGATCCAGCCAGCCCTCAGCCCTCTCTATGAATTGAGCAAACGACTGCTAGGCAGTTTGGTGAGCCTGCGTGCCCTGGATCTCTCTGGTGCCAGCGGGCCCCTGCGCATCCGCAGGCTGGTGCTGGGGCCATTCCGCTCAAGCCTCAACCCAATCGGGGGAATGGGGCCGGGATTCGTGGCCAATCAGGTAATTGCCCAGGCCCGATTAGGGCTCAGCCTGATCATCGTGACCCCAAACCCCCTCACCTATGTGTTGATGCCCCTAAGCACCCTGGCGCGTTGGGGCTACTTCAAGCTGCTGACGCGGCCAAGCCCCGGCCAGCCCTAGAAATCGCGGTCGGTGAGGATTTCGCAACCGTCGCTGGTTACGGCGATGGTGTGCTCCCACTGGGCCGACCAGCTGCCATCAACGGTCACCACGGTCCAGCGATCCTTGAGGGTGCGGCAGGCCTTGCTGCCGGCGTTGAGGATCGGCTCCACTGCCAGGGTCATGCCCGGGCGCAGCTTCATGTTGGGCAGATCTCGGGTGCGGAAGTTGAACACCGAGGGCTCCTCGTGCAGATTGCGGCCCACTCCATGGCCCGTGTAGTCCTCCACCACCGCAAAACCGTGGGCCTCGACGTGATCTTGGACCGCTCCAGCGATGTCGAGCAAGGTGTTGCCCGCCTTGATCTGGCGCAGCCCTTGCATCAGCGATTCCTGGGCCACCCGGCAGAGGGTCTGGGCCTCCTCGGTGGCGCCTTCACCTACACAAAGGCTGACGCAGCTATCGCCGTGATAGCCGTCGAAGTAGGCACCGGTGTCGATCTTCACCAGGTCGCCGGCCTGAATAACCCGTTTGCTGTTCGGGATGCCGTGAACTACTTCGTTGTTGATTGAGGCGCAAATGCTGGCCGGGAAACCGTGATACCCCTTGAAACTGGGAGTAGCCCCCATCTCGCGGATGCGCTTCTCGGCATGGCGATCGAGGTCGCCGGTGCTCATGCCGGGGGCAGCCAGCTCCAGAATTTCGCGCAGCACCGTGGCCACAATCCGGCTGGCCTTGCGCATGGTGTCGATCTCGCGGGCCGACTTGATCTCAACGCCGCGACGCCCCTTCTGGATGCGTGGACCGGTTTCAACGGTGGGGGAGGCAACCGCCGCGCCCTTAGTGCTGGCAAGTAGGTCGGCAAACAAATTCATGCAATGACCCACCGGCAGCTATCCGGCAGCGATGTAGGGCAGAACTGAAAGCTACCAATGGGACTGGACCGCTGTGGCAAAGCCGGGATAGCAATTGGGGCACCACGAGCCGGTACACTGGATCTTTGGCCAGGCGTAGCGGAGCTGAGATGGCAACGGAGTCGACAGAAAATCAAGCAGCTGATCAGGTGGTAGATGCCACCGAGAGCACGGCCGCTCCTGCGGCCACCGCGAGCACTGCAGCTCCTGCGGCCACCGCGGTGCAAGAAAAACCGGCCGCCACAAAGGCCAAAACCGGCAAACTCAGCGCCCAAGAGCTGATCCGGGCCTTTGAGGCAGAGCAACTTAAAGACGAGCTGCCCGACATTTACGTCGGCGACACCGTCAAGGTGGGTGTGCGCATCCGCGAAGGCAATAAGGAGCGTGTGCAGCCCTATGAGGGCGTGGTGATCGCTAAGCGCCATGGCGGCCTAAACGAGACCATCACGGTGCGCCGGATCTTCCAGGGCATTGGCGTGGAGCGGGTCTTCATGCTTCACAGTCCTCAAGTTGCCTCCGTCAATGTGGAGCGCCGGGGTAAGGTGCGTCGGGCGAAGCTCTTCTACTTGCGCGACCGGGTGGGTAAAGCCACGCGCGTCAAGCAACGCTTCGACCGCTGAGGTTGCCAACGCAACGTCAGCCTGCCGTCTTGGGATTCCTCTAAACAGCTGGCTGATTAGCTGCGGTCTCCTATTTACGGGGCATCGGCCATGCGCCGTTAGTTCAGTTGGTAGAACGCAGGTCTCCAAAACCTGATGTCGGGGGTTCAAGTCCTCCACGGCGCGTTCGATGCCCCAATTTGCAGTTTGCTGGTTTGAGCATGGAGTTGGATTTACAACCCGGAGATGTGGTCAAGGTGCTCGAATCAGCCGCTCTGGGCTGGGTTCGAGCTCGGGTGATACGGGTGAAATCCGGTGGCAGGGTGGTTGTGCAGAGCGACCAAGGTCGTGAATTCACAGCCCGAGGCAATCAGGTTCGTTTGATTGAGCCAGCAGGGTTTAGGCCCTGAGATTCATGCGGCTTTTATGCCGATCCGCAATGCCGGTCTGCCCTAAACCAATTGGTTGACGAGCGGACCGGCCATCACGGATACTTTCAAAGTCGCCTCCGCGACACAGTTAGCCTAAAAGGCTGCCTGGGACTGTAGTTCAACCGGTTAGAGCACCGCCCTGTCACGGCGGAAGTTGCGGGTTCGAATCCCGTCAGTCCCGTTCCATTTCAATTAGGAGTTGTCCCTGTGGATGCTGCGCAGTCCGTAGCAGGGCAACCTTCTTCAGATCGCCAGGTGCGTGTTCGCCTCGCCCCGAGCCCAACGGGCACGCTGCACATAGGCACCTCCCGCACAGCAGTCTTCAACTGGCTTTATGCCCGCCGCCTGGGCGGTCAGTTTTTGCTGCGCATTGAAGACACCGATAAAGA
Organism: Cyanobium sp. WKJ7-Wakatipu; assembly: GCF_024345355.1. NCBI lineage: Bacteria > Bacillati > Cyanobacteriota > Cyanophyceae > Synechococcales > Prochlorococcaceae > Cyanobium > Cyanobium sp. WKJ7-Wakatipu. Next base: position 76,598 of record NZ_JAGQAY010000006.1, on the reverse strand, counting down.
GCGCAGCAAGCCCGAATACACCACCAACATCCTCGAAGGGCTGCAGTGGCTGGGGTTGCAATGGGATGGCGAACCCGTGATTCAGAGCGCTCGCATCAGCGAGCACCGGGCCGCCATCGAGCAACTGCTTGCCTCCGGCCACGCCTACCGCTGCTACGCCAGCGAGGCGGAACTCACCGCCATGCGGGAGCAGCAGGCGGCCAGCAAGCAGGCCCCCCGCTACGACAACCGCCACCGCGACCTAACGGCCGAGCAGCAACAGGCCTTCATCGCCGAGGGGCGCCAAGCCACCATCCGCTTCCGCATCGACGACGACGCCACGATCACCTGGAGTGACCTGGTGCGGGGCGAAATGCGCTGGGCCGGCGCCGATCTAGGTGGCGACATGGTGATAGCCCGCCGCGCCGCCGCCGACCAGATCGGCGACCCCCTCTACAACCTGGTGGTGGTGGTGGACGATGCCGCCATGGCAATCAGCCATGTGATCCGCGGCGAAGACCACATCGCCAACACCGCCAAACAGCTGCTGCTTTATCAAGCCCTTGGCGCCGAGCCCCCGGTGTTTGCCCACACCCCCCTGATCCTCAACCAGGAGGGCAAGAAGCTCTCCAAACGCGATGGCGTCACCTCGGTGAGCGACTTTCGGCAGATGGGCTACACCGCTGAAGCCCTGGCCAACTACATGACCTTGCTGGGCTGGTCGCCGCCGGAGGGGATGGGGGAGCGCTTCAGCCTGGCTGAGGCTGCGGCAGCGTTTTCCTTCGAGCGGGTCAACCGCGCCGGCGCTCGCTTCGACTGGGACAAGCTCAACTGGCTAAACGGCCAGGTGCTGCACGAGCTGGGCCCCGAGGCCCTGCGGCAGCAGCTGCTGCCCCTCTGGGCCGCCGCGGGCTGGCCGGCTGATTCCAGCGGCATCAGCGCAGATCCCGGCTGGCAGCTACAGCTATGTGAGCTGCTCGGCCCCTCCCTCACCCTGCTGGCCGACGGTGTCGACCAGGCCCGGCCGTTCTTTGCAACCCCAGCCCTCAACGAAGCTGCCAGCGCCCAGCTCGAACTCGAGGGTGCCCGCCCAGCTCTGGCAGCCCTGCTGGAGCAGTTGCCGCCGGGTGGCCTGGAGCCCGATCAGGCCCAGGCGCTGCTTGGCGAGGCCGCAACTGCCGCTGGCGTCAAGAAGGGCGTGATCATGAAGAGCCTGCGGGCAGCGCTGCTCGGCAGCCTCCAGGGCCCAGACCTACTTGCCACCTGGCTGCTGCTGCACCGATGCGGCGACGACCGCCCCCGCATCGCCCGCTGCCTCTGAGAGGCCAAGCCAGCGGGCCAGGGGGCCGGCGCTTAGGCCCTGCAGCCCCACGGTGAGCAGGATCGTCAAAAACACCAACCCCTGAAGACGGCCGGCCCCCACCACTCCCGCCTGCTCAAGCCGAATCGCAAACAGACTGGCCACCGCCGCGGTAACGATGCCTCGGGGCGCCAGCCAGCTCATCAGGGCCCGCTGGGGCAGGCTGAAATCGAGGCCCCAGGTGGCCAGGCCGATGGCCACGGGGCGCACCAGCAGCATCAAACTCAGCACACAGGCCACCCCCCCCCAGCCCAAGGGGCTGAGTTCGGCCCAGCTCACATCTGCGGCCAGGAGGGGAAAAAGCATCGTGATCGCCAGCTGGGCCAACTGACGAATCAACTCATCGAGCTCGGCGGCATCGGTATCGGGCCGGCGACCCACCACCACACCAGCAGCCACGGCCGCTGGCAGCCCCGATTCGGGCAGCAGCAACTCACAGCCACTAAACATCAGAAACAAGGTGCCCAAGGTGAGCTGGAGCCGCAGGGCCCCGGCCGGCTGGGCGGGGATGCGGCGCAGGGCTTCGGCCAGCAGCCAGCCGCAGAGCGCACCGATCGCCACACCGCCGCCGAGCCGTTGCAGCAGCCCCAGGGCCAGCTCCCGCCAGCCATGGAGGTCGCCAAGGGCCAGCTCCAAAAGCAGTAGCGCCAGCACGGCACCAATCGGCTCCAGGATCAGGCCCTCCCCCTCCAACACCTCGCCCAGGGGTGGCGCCAGGCGGATCTGCCGCACCAGGGGGGTTACCACGGTGGGGCCAGTGGCCAGCACGATGGCGCTGAACACCGCCGCCAGGGACCAGTTCAGCCCCGCCAACCAGTGGGCGGCCAGCAGGCCAGCGGCGAGTCCGAGCACCAGGCGCACCAGCACGATGCGCAGCACCGCCTGCTTGGTGGCATCACCGGGCAGGCGCAGGTTGATGCCACCGTCAAACAGCACCAGACTCACCAGCAGGCCCACCACCGTGCCCAGACCCGCACCCAGGTCGAGGGGTTCTACAAGGCCAAAGCCGGAGCGGCCGATCACCAGGCCGGCGCTGAGCAGCAGCACCACCCCAGGCAAGCCGGTGAGCCAGGCCAGGGCCTGAGCTGTGGCCCCGGCAAAAACCGTGACCCCCCAGAGCAGACCCAGCCGCTCAGGCGTCATTCATCGAGGGCGTTGAACTTGGGCTCCACATGAATGCCAATCACGCCGTTGGGTCGCACCACCAGATACTCGCCCTCCAGGTCGCCGATCGGCACATTCACGAAGGCGTCTGGGGCGGAGGCGGTAAGCACCCCTCCATACCACTGCTGAAAGGCCTCCAGGGTGGGGAAATGGACGGTTTCGGTCTGGCCGCCGCTCATATGCAGATGCACGGCGTAGCGGCGGGGGATGCGGGACATGGGGGCGCGCCAGGCAGCGAAACGGAGGTGCCCACAGGATGCCCCAGGGTCTGTTGGTTGTGCCAGGTGAGTGGCTGCAGCGCAACATCGCTGGCCAAATAGAGGGGATGGCGGGGCTGGCCGGCGGCGGTGAGACCCAGGGCCCAGAGAGCACGCCCCTGCACCAAGGCCAGCACCTCCTGATCGCGCCCCCGCCAGGCACCCTGGTTGCCCCAACCCAGCCAGAGGGTGGCTTCAGGTTGGGCCGCCAGGCGCCGCTGGATCCAGGAATCAGCCTCTGCCCCCAACGGATCAGCTAGGCGGCGCAGCACCGCCGGCGATGGGCTGATGCGCGCAAACAGGTTGAGCACCTCGAGGCTGCCGTAGCCCCAGCGCTGGGCAAAACCCACCAACCGCCGCAGGGTGGGATCGTCGCGCTGGCCATCGGCCCGCGACGGATTGAGGCCGATGAAGAGCAGCCGTGGCGCCGCGGGCTGCCACAGGCGCTCCAGCCACCAGCGGTACTGGCCGCAGGGGCTGAAGGCGGCTGCCAGCGTGGTCGCCAAGACCGGATCCGTCAAAGCTCCTAATCTGAGTCCATGGCAAGCCTGGCCGCTATTCGCACCGCACGCCGCCAGGAGCGGCTCTCCGCCCTACGCCAGGGAGCAGCCACCACAGCTGCCGCCTGGACAAACGCTGAGATTTGGCTGTTCGGCTCGCTGGCGCGCGGTGACTGGGACGCCTATTCCGACGTAGACCTGCTGGCCATCGCCCCCACCCAGGTGGCCGCAGATGCCTTGGCCGATGCGCTGCTTGAGGCACGGCTGGGCGACGACGTGCTGGCGCTGACCCATGAGCGCTGGCAGCAACTCCGGCACGGCGACGATCCCTACTGGCGGGCCATCGGCCGCGACGCCCTGCGCCTGGATCAGCCATGACTCCCCGGGTTGAAGCCTGGATCCGCCAGGCCCAAAACGATCTGGAGGCAGCGGGCCTCACGGCCGGCCAGGGGTTCCATGCCCAGGCCTGCTACCTGGCGGGTCAGGCCGCCGAAAAGGCGCTCAAGGCCCTGGTGCTGGCAGCCGGGATCACACCGCCATACAGCCACTCCCTCGAAAAGCTGGTGGAACTGCTGCAACAGCAGGGCCTAGATCTCCCTGCCCTGGCTGAGCTGCATCTCAAGGCGCTCACGCGCATGAACAGCGCCAGCCGCTACCCCCAAGGCGATGAGGCCCCGGCTGATCTCTTCGATGCCAACGACAGCACCACCGCCCTGGGCACTGCGGAGGCCGTGGTGCGGATCGCCATGACCCAACTGCAAGCCTGAGCTCTGGCAGGCTGACCCGACCCATCACCCCTGGCAGCACCGTGGCCCCTGGCACCAAGCCCCTGCTGCTGCTGATCGACGGCCACTCCCTGGCCTTCCGCAGCTTTTACGCCTTCGCTAAGGGGGGCGAAGGGGGGCTGAGCACCAAGGCGGGGGTGCCCACCAGCGTCACCTACGGCTTCTTGAAGGCCCTGCTCGACAACTGCAAAGGCCTCAAGCCCAATGGACTGGTGGTGGCCTTCGACACGGCCGAACCCACCTTCCGCCACCAGGCCGATGCGGCCTACAAGGCCCACCGGGATGTGGCGCCGGAGCACTTCTTCGCCGATCTGGCCAACCTGCAGCAGATCCTGGCCGAGAGCCTCGACATACCGCTGGCGATGGCACCGGGCTTCGAGGCCGACGACGTGCTCGGCACCCTGGCCAACCGGGCCGCCAACGCCGGCTGGCGGGTGCGGATCCTCTCGGGCGACCGCGACCTGTTCCAGTTGGTCGACGACGAGCGTGACATCGCCGTGCTCTACATGGGTGGCGGCCCCTACGCCAAAAACAGCGGCCCCAGCGAGATCCGCCGCGAGGGCGTGATCGCCAAGCTCGGCGTCACCCCCGAAGAGGTGGTCGACCTCAAGGCCCTCACCGGCGACAGCTCCGACAACATCCCGGGGGTAAAGGGCGTGGGCCCCAAGACCGCCATCAGCCTCCTCAAAGAGTTTGAACATGTGGACGGCATCTACGCGGCGCTGGATGCCCTGGAGCAGGCGGGCCCCAAGGCCAAGGACCCCAAGGGCGTGCTTAAGGGAGCCCTGATCGAAAAGCTGCGCGTCGACAAAGGCAACGCCTACCGCTCGCGCATGCTGGCCGAGATCCTGATCGACATCCCCCTACCGAGCGAGCCCCGGCTGGAGCTGGGGGCCGTGCAGGCCGAAGCCCTGGCCGGCAGCCTGGAGGAGCTGGAGCTTTACAGCCTGGTGAAACAGGTGCCCAACTTCGCCCAGCTGTTCTCGGCCGTGCCGCCGCAGCCCAGCGAGGGATCCAGCCCCGCGGGCGGCAAAGCCGTCACAGCCGCCGCCCAAACCGCCACTAGCGGCAGCCCAGAGGCGACACCCCCTGAAGAAGCCCCAGCCCTGCCGGCCCTCCAGCCCCAGCTGATCACCAGCCCCGAGGCCCTTGCTGCCCTGGTGCAGCGCCTCAACGGCTGCACAGATCTGGGCCGCCCCGTGGCCCTAGACACCGAAACCACCAGCCTCAACCCCTTCCAGGCTGAGTTGGTGGGGGTGGGCGTGGCCTGGGGAGATGGCCCGGGGGAACTGGCCTATATCCCGATCGGCCACCATCTTCCCGAGCAGCTACCAGCGCAGCAGAGCCAAGCCAGCGGGGACATCCAGGAGCTTCTGAAGATCCCTTCTGGAACCTCAACAGAAAGCGCTCCGGGAGGTTGTACAGATGTACAACCTCCTCAACAGATTCAGCAACTGCCCCTAGCTGCGGTGCTCACGGCGCTGGCCCCCTGGCTGGCCAGCGCCTCCCACCCCAAGGCCCTGCAAAACGCCAAGTACGACCGGCTGATCCTGCTGCGCCACGGCCTGCCCCTGGAGGGGGTGGTGATGGACACGATGCTGGCCGATTACCTGCGCGATGCCGGCGACAAGCACGGCCTCGATGCCCTGGCCGAGCGCAACTTCGGCTTCAGCCCCACCAGCTACAGCGCGCTGGTGCCCAAGGGCGCCAATTTCGCCGCCGTGGCGATCGACGCAGCCGCCCTCTACTGCGGCATGGATGTGCACCTCACCTGGCGCCTGGCCCAGCTGCTGCGCCGCGAGCTCAACGCCATGGGCGCTGCCCTACCCGAGCTGCTCGACCAGCTGGAGCTGCCCCTCGAGCCGGTGCTGGCCCTGATGGAGGCCACCGGCATCCGCATCGACACCGCCTACCTAGGTGAGCTCAGCGCCGAGCTCAAAATCACCCTGGATCGCCTCGAGGGCGAGGCCAAGGCCGCCGCCGGGGTGGACTTCAACCTGGCCTCCCCCAAACAGCTGGGCGAGCTGTTGTTCGACACCCTTGGGCTGGATCGCAAGAAATCGCGCAAAACCAAAACTGGTTGGAGCACCGATGCCACCGTGCTCGAGAAGCTCGAAACCGATCACCCAGTGGTGCCCCTGGTGCTGGAGCACCGCACCCTCAGCAAGCTCAAGAGCACCTACGTGGATGCCCTGCCGGCCCTGATGGAGCCGGAAACCGGGCGGGTGCACACCGATTTCAACCAGGCCGTCACCGCCACCGGGCGCCTGAGCAGCAGCAACCCCAACCTGCAGAACATCCCGATCCGCACCGAGTTTTCGCGGCGAATCCGCAAGGCCTTCCTGCCGGAAGCGGGTTGGAGCCTAATCAGCGCCGACTACTCCCAGATCGAGCTGCGCATCCTGGCCCACCTTTCTGGCGAAGCGGTGCTGGTGGAGGCCTACCGCACCGGCGACGACGTACACGCCCTCACCGCCAGGCTGCTGCTGGAGAAGGACACCGTGACCCCGGATGAACGTCGCCTGGGCAAGACGATCAACTTCGGTGTGATCTACGGCATGGGCGCCCAGCGCTTCGCCCGGGAAACGGGCGTGAGCCAGGCCGACGCCAAAGAGTTTCTGGGTAAATACAAGCAGCGCTACCCGAAGGTGTTCGCCTTCCTGGAGCTACAGGAGCGGCTTGCCCTGAGCCGGGGCTACGTGGAAACGATCATGGGCCGCCGCCGCCCCTTCCACTTCGACCCCAATGGCCTGGGCCGCCTGCGCGGCAAGGATCCCCTCGAGATCGACCTGGAGGTGGCCCGCCGCGGTGGCATGGAGGCCCAACAGTTGCGGGCTGCTGCCAACGCACCGATCCAGGGATCCAGCGCCGACATCATCAAGCTGGCGATGGTGCAGCTGCACCGGGAGCTAGAGGCGGCCCAGCTACCCGCAAGACTTTTGCTGCAGGTGCACGACGAACTGGTGCTGGAAGCGGCTCCCGAGGCCCTCGAAGCGGTGCTCACCTTGACCCGTGAAACCATGGAGCGGGCCGTGGCCCTGTCGGTGCCCCTGGTGGTGGAGACGGGCGTGGGTCCTAACTGGATGGAAGCCAAGTAACCAGCAGCTCAATGACCCTGCGCCTCACCAACACCCTCACGCGCCGCATCGAGGAATTCCAGCCGCTCGAGCCGGGCCAGGTGAGCATCTACTGCTGCGGCGTGACGGTCTACGACCTCTGCCACCTGGGCCATGCCCGCAGCTACATCGCCTGGGATGTGCTGCGCCGCTACCTCACTTGGAGCGGCTACCGGGTGACGTTTGTGCAGAACTACACCGACATCGACGACAAGATCCTGGGTCGCGCAGCGGAGGAGGGCAGCTCGATGCAGGCGGTGAGTGAGCGCAACATCGAGGCCTTCGTGACCGACATGGCCCGGCTAAACATCCTGCCGCCCGACCGTATGCCGCGGGCCACCCAAAGCCTGGACGCCATTCGCAGCCTGATCACCGAGCTGGAAGCCAAGGGGGCCGCCTACAGCGCCGATGGTGATGTCTATTTCGCCGTGATGAAGCATGCCGGCTACGGCAAGCTCTCCGGCCGCGACCTGGCTGAGCAGCAGGACAACGCCGCCGGCCGGGTAGCCACTGCAGAGGAGGCCCGCAAGCAACACCCCTTCGACTTCGCCCTCTGGAAGGGCAGTAAACCCGGCGAACCCAGCTGGGAGTCGCCCTGGGGTCCAGGCCGGCCCGGCTGGCATATCGAGTGCTCAGCGATGGTGCGCGAGGAGCTCGGCGACACGATCGACATCCACCTCGGTGGCGCCGACCTGATCTTTCCCCACCACGAAAACGAAATTGCCCAGTCGGAGGCAGCCAGCGGCCACCAGCTGGCCCGCTATTGGCTGCACAACGGCATGGTCAATGTGGGCGGCCAGAAGATGTCCAAATCCCTGGGCAACTTCACCACCATCCGCGCCCTGCTCGATTCCGGCATCACGCCGATGACATTGCGTCTGTTCACCCTCCAGGCCCACTACCGCAAGCCGCTCGACTTCAGCGCCGACGCCCTTGAGGCCGCCGCCACCGGCTGGAAGGGTCTCAACTCGGCCCTGGGCCTCGCCGCCTCCACCTCAAGCGCCGACCCTGGCGCCACCCAAGAGCTCGCCGCCGCCCGTGCGCGCTTCGCCGCCGCCATGGACGACGACCTCAACACCTCCGCCGCCCTGGCGGTGCTGTTTGAGCTGGCCAAGCCCCTGCGAGCCCTCGCCAATCGGCTGGAGCGCGGTGACAGCAGCGCCGCCGCTGAGGCCCGGGCGCCAGAGCTGGTGGAGCAAGGCCAGCTGCTGTTGGAACTGGCCGGAGTGCTTGGCCTCGAGAGCGAAACCGAAGCCATAACCAGCAGCACCAGCCCAGGCCCCAGCGACGCCGAGATCCAGGCCCAAATCGATCAGCGTCAGGCCGCTAAGGCCGCCAAGGATTTCCCTGCTGCCGACAGCATCCGCGATGGCCTGAGGGCCCAGGGCATCGAGCTGATCGACAGGCCTGGCGGCATCACTGAATGGCTGCGGGGCTGAGTGTCTCCCTCTGCAGCGCAAGCCCCTACTCAGTCCTCGCTCGGCTCGGGTGCCTGCCGGCCCTGCATCATCCGCTCGATCTTGCGAATCCGCTCCAGGGTGGTGGTCCACACCTCTTTTTGAAAGCCCGGCTCACAGCCATCCACCAGGGCCTGCAGGTCCTCTTGCCGCTCGAAGGCATCCCAGAGCTGGCGCTCGAGCTTGGCCCGGTCGATGAAGTTCCAGCGCTGCAGCCACACGGGCAGTGCCGCCATGGGAAAAGTTCAACTGGGATCAGTTAAGGAGATCCACCCCCACCAGCCCATCGCCAAAGCAACGGCTGCGCAGATGCAGCGGCTTGCCCGTGGCCGGATGCAGCAGCTGCAGACCAGCGGCATGAAGCTGCAGCCGTGGCGCCGCGGCAGGTTCGCCGTAGAGGGGGTCGCCATAGATGGGATCGCCCAGCACCGGATGGCCAAGGTCCGCCAGGTGCACCCGCAACTGGTGAGAGCGGCCGGTGCGGGGTTGCAGCAAAAGCAAACTCGCGCCCTCGAAGCGCCGCAGCACTCGCCAGCGGGTGAGGGCCGGCTTGCCCCCCTGCTCTAGCGGCACCACCCCATAGCGGGGCGGTCGAGTAGCGATTCGGGCTAGCGGCTGGTTGATTACCCCGCCCCGATCCGCAGGCAGCCCCTGCACCACGGCCAGGTAGGTCTTGCGCACGCGCCGCTCGGCGAAAGCGGCACTTAGGACCCGATGGGTGGTGGCGTCTCTGGCCAGCAGGATCAGCCCCGAGGTATCGCGATCGAGGCGGTGCACCAGCCTTGCCTCCGGCCACCGCTCCTGGGCCCTACTGATCAGGGAATCGGCCAGCTCGGGCCCAAGCCCCGGCTGGCTAAGCAGGCCCGAGGGCTTCAGCAGGGCCAGCAGCCAGGGATCGGCATAGAGCACACAACAGCCGTGATCACTTCGGGGCATCCTGCAGGGTCAATGGGAGACTTGCCACCACTTGAGTTGCCGCCGTGAAAGCCCTCTCCGTGCTCGGCTCCACCGGCTCGATCGGCACCCAAACCCTTGAACTGGCCGAGGAATTCCCGGACCGCTTCCGGGTGGTGGCCCTCACGGCCGGCAACAACCTGGATCTGTTGGTGAGTCAGATCCAGCGCCATGCGCCCGAAGTGGTGGCCCTGGCCAATGCCGAGCGCGTCAGCGAGCTGGGCGAGCGACTGCAGGCCCTCGAACCCGCCGCCAGGCCCGCCCGAATGCCCGAGCTGCTGGGGGGCTCTGAGGGCCTCTGCGCCGCCGCCGCCTGGTCCACGGCCGACCTGGTTGTTACGGGGATCGTGGGCTGCGCTGGCCTGCTGCCCACCCTGGCCGCCATCCGCGCCGGCAAGGATCTGGCACTGGCCAATAAGGAAACCCTGATCGCCGCCGGGCCCGTGGTGCTGCCGGAGCTGGAGAAAAGCGGCTCACGCCTACTGCCGGCTGATTCCGAGCACTCGGCGATCTTCCAGTGCCTGCAAGGCACCCCCTACGCCGAGACGGCGCGGCTCTCCACCGGCAGCCCCACCCCGGGCCTGCGCCGCATCCAGCTCACGGCCTCCGGCGGCGCCTTCCGCGACTGGGCTCCGGCAGACCTCCACAAGGCCACCGTGGCCGATGCCACCAGCCACCCCAACTGGAGCATGGGCCGCAAAATCACCGTGGATTCGGCCTCCTTAATGAATAAGGGCCTGGAGGTGATCGAGGCCCACTACCTGTTCGGCCTCGACTACGACCACATCGAGATCGTCATCCACCCCCAATCGATCATCCATTCGATGGTGGAGCTGGCCGATTCCTCGGTGCTGGCCCAGCTCGGCTGGCCCGATATGAAGCTGCCCATTCTTTATTGCCTCAGCTGGCCCGAGCGCCTGAGCACCCCCTGGCGCCGGCTCGATCTCACCGAGGTTGGCCAGCTCAGCTTCCGCGCCCCCGACCCGGCCAAATACCCCTGCATGCAGCTGGCCTACGCGGCCGGCCGCGCCGGCGGCACGATGCCGGCGGTAATGAACGCCGCCAACGAACAGGCCGTGGCCCTCTTCCTCGAGGAAAGGGTTCACTTCCTCGATATCCCGACATTGATCGACGGGGTGTGTGATCGCCACCAAGTCGATCACATGGCCAATCCCTCCCTAGACGACGTACTGGCCGTAGACGCATGGGCCCGTCAGGCCGTGCATGAGGCTGCAGCCCGGCTCCAGGCAAAGGCGCCGGCTGCGTTGCCGGCGTGATCTCGCACCACCTGCTGCTCTGCGCCACTCCAAGCAAGGCGCTCTGCTGCCCCGATCCCGCCGTAGGCGTCGCCAGCTGGGAGACCCTCAAGCGCCTGGTGCGCGAGCTGGGCCTCGAGGATCCGGCCCGGCCCGAGGGGATCGTGCTGCGCACCAAGGCCGACTGCCTGCGCATTTGCGCCGAGGGCCCCATCCTGCTGATCTGGCCCGAAGGCAGCGTTTACGGCGGCGTCAGCCCGGAGCGGATCGAGCCAATCCTGCGGGAGCACGTGATCGGGGGCAGGCCGATTGAGCAGTGGATCATCAAGCGCATGAGCCTCAAAGCTGCCGCCTAAGCCAGCTCGCCACCAGCTGATCACCCCAGCAGCTGAGTGGCTCATCACCCACCCCATGGAAGCCGTTATGGCCGCCATGGGCCGTGAGCACCACATCAAGGCCAGGAAGGTGCTGCTGGGCCAAGAACTGGGCGCCACTGGCCGGCACCCAAGGGTCGTCGAGGGAGTGCAGCAGCAGGCTCGGCGGCAAATCGACCGATGCTGAAAGCAGACGCGGCAGGGGCGAAGCCTCCCGGTAGTAATCGTCAACGGAGGCGTAGCCCCAGCGAGGGGCAGTGATAGCAGCATCGAAGCTGCGAATCGAGCGGGGCCGCTCTGGCCCCTGCAGGGCCTGACTCTCAGCGTCGCTAACCCCAAATGGATCGGCCAGGGTCTGGGCGCAGAGCCGGCGCAGCAGCCAGCGCTGATACACCCGGTTGCGGGGCAGCTCGATCTGCTGCGAGCAAAGGGCCAGATCAAGCGGGCTGCTGGTGCACACCACACCACTCAGCACCCCCGGACTAGCCAGGCAGGCATTGAGCAGCATCGTGCCGCCCAACGAAATCCCCACACCAAAAAGAGGCAGGCCACCGGCCCGCTGCTGGGCCAACTTCAGTACGGGCAGCAGGTCGCGATCGCAACGGGCTGCATAGGTGCCCGGCGCCAGGGGCCTGCCCGGTCCGGCACCCCGCAAATTCAGGCGCCACACCGCGAAGCCGGCGGCTTGAAGGCTGAGGCCCATGCGCCGCAACCCCTCCCGTTCGCTCGATCCACCCAAACCGTGCAGTAAAAGCACAAGTGCCCTAGGTGCCCCAGCAACTGGCGAATCAACCAGCGCTAGCAGGGAGGCATCACCGCCCACCGCAATGGGGAGCGGTTCACCGAGATCTAGGGGCAGCTTTGGCGGGCTGAGGGTGTCTCGCAGGGTCTGGAGATCGGGGCCGATCCAGGGCCAGCGTTGCTTAAAAACAGGGGGTGTCAGGGAGGGCTGCCTCAGGCGGCCACCTTCTTACCAACCCCCATGCTGCGCAGCTCGGTGAGCAGGCCGTTGAGCACGGCCTTGGCATCACCAAACACCATGGCGGTCTGGGGCAGCTCAAAGAGGGCGTTTTTAATGCCTGCATAGCCAGCTCCAAGACTGCGCTTAACAACAAACACCTGGCGGGCTTGGTCCACCTCAAGCACGGGCATGCCATACAGAGGGCTGGTGGAATCGGTCTTGGCGTCTGGGTTAACAACGTCGTTGGCGCCCAGCACAATCACCACATCGGTGCGGGGGAATTCAGGGTTGACCGTGTCCATCTCCAGCAGTTGCTCGTAGGGCACATCGGCCTCTGCCAGCAGCACATTCATGTGACCAGGCATACGCCCAGCCACCGGGTGGATCGCATAGGTCACCTCCACGCCGTGGTTTTCCAGCAACTTGGAAAGTTCGCGCAGGGCGTGCTGGGCTTGGGCCACCGCCAGGCCATAGCCGGGCACAAACACCACTCGCTCAGCAGCCTCGAGGGCAAGAGCGCATTCCTCAGCGCTGCAGCTGGTGATGCGGGTGTAGCCGGCCTCTTCGCCGCCACCGCCCACCGGTGCCGCCCCACCAAGGGCGCCTCCAAACAAGACGCTCACCAGGGAGCGGTTCATGGCGGTACACATCACCTGGGTGAGGATCAGGCCCGCAGCACCCACCATGGCGCCAGCCACGATTAGGAGTTGGCTGCCAACGACGAAACCTGCTGCAGCTGCGGCTACTCCGGAATAGGAGTTGAGCAGCGAGATCACGACAGGCATGTCGGCACCGCCGATCGGCAGGGTGACGCCGATACCCAGTAGGGAAGAAGCCACCACCAGCACCCAAAGAGGGGCTCCCGCCATATCGCCAGGGAGGGCAATCGCACCTGCCAGGCAGGCCACCGCCAGTGAAATATTCACTGCGTGGCGCATGGTGCTCTGGGTCCAGCTGGGGGTATCAATCCAGCCCTGCAACTTGCCCATCGCCACGATCGAGCCACTGAAGGTGATCGCACCAACGAACACCGAAATCACGATCGAGATCTGCTCCACCAGGCCGGAGGAGCCCTCCCCCGGGCTAAACAGCGCCACCCCAAGAGCCACCAGCAACGACGCCATACCGCCGCAGCCGTTAAACAGCGCCACGGTTTCGGGCATGGCAGTCATCGGCACCCGCTGGGCCGTAATCAGGCCGAGCACACCGCCCAGGCCAGTGCCGATCGCTACCCAAAGCCAGGCTTGGGGGGAGAGGGGTTGCTGAATCAGTAAGCCAAGCACGGCCAGGCCCATGGCCAGGGCCGCCAAACCATTGGCGGAGCGAGCGGTGCTCACCTTGGAGAGGCCCTTGATACCGAGGGCCAGCAACAGCACGGCACCCAGATCGATCAGGGCGGGCAAAAGATCAAGTCCAGCCATCAGCGGGTCCCTCCGGTGCGGGGTGATTTGCGCGAAAACATGGCCAGCATGCGGTCGGTGACCAGGAAGCCGCCAACGACGTTGAACAGGGCAAAGCCCAGGGAAAGCGAGCCGAGCACCAGCAGGGGCAGCTGGTCATTGGCCTGGGCGATCAGGGTGAGCGAAGCCAGCACGGTGATGCCGCTGATCGCATTGGCACCACTCATCAGAGGGGTGTGCAGGGTGGGAGGCACCTTGCCGATCAGTTCGAGTCCCAAAAGGCTGCCCAGCAAGAGCACCCAGAGGGCTTGGGTCAAGGCACTCATCAGTTAGCTCCGGAAACGAGGTCAGGGAAACGGCAGGCGCCATCGTGAGTGAACAGGCAGCCGGCCACGATCGGGTCTTCCTGGTCGAGCTGGAAGCCGTCTTCACCCAGCACGTGCTCCACCAGGGCCGCCAGGTTGCGGGCGTAAAGGGCGCTGGCGTGGTTGGCAACGGAGCTGGGCAGGCCATCGCCACCAATCAGGCGCACGCCGTGGCGCTCCACGGTTTGGCCGCAGACCGTGCCGGCGCAGTTGCCGCCCTGGGCCACGGCCAAATCCACCACCACTGAGCCGGGGCGCATACCCGCCAGCATCTCATCGGAAATCAGCATGGGTGCTCGCCGGCCCGGCACCTGGGCGGTGCAGATCACCATGTCGGCCAGGGCCAGCTGATCGGCCAACTGCTGGCGCTGGGCAGCCAGAAAGGCTTCGCTAGCCGCCTTGGCGTAGCCGCCGGCTTCAGCTGGGCGCTCCTCCTGCTCGGGAGGGGAAATAAACCTGCCACCCAGAGACTCAACCTGCTCCTTAGCCGCGGGCCGCACATCACTGACATAGACCACCGCGCCAAGACGCCGGGCGGTTGCCAAAGCCTGCAGCCCCGCCACCCCTGCGCCCAGGATCAGGGCCCGAGCCGGCTGAATTGTGCCCGCCGCTGTCATCAACATCGGCACGTAGCGATCTAGGGCTGCAGACGCCAGCAGCACCGCCTTGTAACCGGCGATGTTGGCCTGGGACGACAGCACATCCATGGACTGGGCCCTGCTGATCCGGGGCAGCAGCTCCAAGGCCAAGGCCGACACCCTCCGGGACTGAAGCTGTTCCACTAGGGCGATGGCGCCATAGGGGGAGAGCAGACCAGCCAGCAGGGTGCCGGGCCGCAGCTGATCCAGCACCTCGGCAGCTGGTGGATTGACGCAAAGCACCGCATCGACGCCAGCGCCTAAATCTGGGCCTGGGGCAACAAGACGGGCTCCAGCCGTTTCAAATTCATGGTCGGCATAGCCGGCCGCCAAGCCAGCGCTTTGCTCAACTTGCAGCGTCAGCCCCCGGGCCAGCAGCCGGCGAACGGTTTCGGGAGTTGCGGCAACCCGGCACTCTCCCGGGTTGCGTTCCCGCAGGATCAATACTTCAGCCAAGTGGGTCCCCGGAGGCCATTGATCTATTAGGGGGTGTCTCCCCTCGCCTGAGCAACACAACTGCAGCAAATGTGCGCAGTTGCCCATCCAAGCCAGGTGGAGCTCAAAACAGGGGAAGCAACTCCTGTTCAACGCAGCTGGCCTGCGGCAGGGCGCCCTGGTGACGCAGCTGGCGCGCCCGCAGGATGATCGGATCGATGTCGCATTCAAGAGCCCAGCAGCGGTTTAGATGCCAAAGCTGCAAGGCGGGAGCCCAGGCCCAGGCATCCGGATCGGGGCAGGAGTTCGCCATAGGGAAAACAACATGGGAGCCGGGGGTTGAACTGAAACTAGGCACGCTGGGCCATAAGCCCATAGGCCAGATCACCCATTTGCAGGTGGCCTGCTGACGCCAGGGCACCTCTGGCCACAATGGCGTGATGGGATTTCCTTCCTTCGACCTGGGCATCCCGCCGCCCACAACAACCGCCGTGCGACCCAGGCAGTGGCAGAGCCGCCTGATCCAGCTGCTGCGGGCCCGCCTGCTCAACCACCAGCCTGGCGGCCATGACGTGCTGATCCATGCAGGACCGGGTGCGGGCAAAACCCTGGGAGCCCTGCTCAGCTTCATCACCCTGCAGCGGGAGGGGAGGCTCGATCGCTTTTTGATCTTCTGCCACCGGAGCTCAATCGCCCGTCAGTGGCTGGGAGCTGCGGAGCGCCTCAACCTGCGCCTGCTGGAGTGGGACCCGGAGCAGGGGCTATCAGCCCTCGAAGCAAATTCAAACTGGGATGGCCTGCTGCTCAGCTATCAGTGCACGGCCCGGCACCGCCTAGCCCTCGAGGCAGCCCTACGCCGCATAGCTCTGGGAAGCTGGCTTGCCATTGCCGATGAAGTGCACCACCTGGGCCTGGATCCGGATGAACCAGAGGCTGCGGCCTGGGGTTTCGCCTTCAGCCAGCTCACCGCTCCAGCCCAGCTGCGACTCGGCCTCACCGGCACCCCTTTCCGCGCCGACAACCTGGCCTTTTGCGCCGCCCGACGGGTAAAGGTGCGCGAGGGAAATCAGGTGATCGAACGCATCGCCCCCGATTTGAGCGTGGAACCCCGCCAGCTGATCTTGGCCGGCGATGTGCGACCCCTGGAATTTCGCTTCCAGGACGGCTGGGTAGAGCACGGCAGGCCCCATGCCTCCGCCGACACCGAAACCTCGCCCCTTTCAGCTGAAGCGCGGGAGAGCTGGCGAGCCCGCAACTTGCGCCGCGCCATTCAACTCGGAGATGCCAGCAGCATCGCCCTGCGGCTACTGCTTAAGGCCCGTCAACGGCTGGAGCGAGTGCGGGCCGACCACCCCGAGGCGGGCGGGCTGGTGATCGCCCGCGACATCGCCCACGCCAGGCGCATCACCGGGCTGCTGGAGGAGGAGGGCGACCGGGTACACCTGGTCCATTCCCAGGACCCGGAGGCCAGCGCCCGCCTGGCCGCCTTCCAGGCCGGCGAGGCGGACTGGCTAGTGAGCATTGATATGTGCGCCGAGGGCTTTGACGCCCCAAGACTGCGGGTAGTTGCCTACCTCACCACGGTGGTAACTCGCAGCCGCTTTGTACAAGCCATCACCAGGGCTGTGCGCATGGATGGCCAACGCGCCGCCATGGAGACCGTGCCGCGGCAACCGTCCTATGTGTTCGCCCCAGCCGACCCATTGCTGATGAGCTACGCCCGCAGCTGGTCCCTCAGCGAGCCCTACCTGATCAAGCCGAAGCAAGTGGCTACAGAGCCTGTCTCACTCGCTGGTAACCAGGGAGGTTCCCTACCCCTGCAGGCGGTAGAAGCAAGGATCGGTGCTGTGATCAGCATGGGTCCGGAGCTACCTAGTTTTCTGCAGCGAACGGCCTGAAACATGCTTTGGCGATACAAGGCTTAAGCGCAAATGTGCGACGTTGTGTCAACCAATACCTTCCCAGGGCCCGTAGCCCGTCAGCGTGGTGAAGCCCAAGGGGAGAGGGGAGCATGGATGCTGCAGTGAATCGCCGCCTAACCGTTGCTGTCAGCTGGGCTTTGGCCCGCCGAGCCACCCTCGACGCCCTCGAACATTTCGAAGAAAGCTTTGCGGTCACGGAGGAATTCCGAGAATGGCTGCTCTGCCTGGAAGAGCACCCGGAACTCCTTGCTGCGAGTGTGTTGATGGTGCCAAACGACCTTGGGCAGGGCATCCGGCCCGCCAGCGACGGCATCCTGGAAATCTGAGCCGATTTGAGATGCAAATCCGCAGCGAATTACATCTCAAATCTAAAGCAAATCTAAAGACATTTACGCCCGAGGTGCCAGGCCCTTTGTCCAAGCTGCCGCGCTGATCTCCTAGGCTCAACTCATAGTCAATCCGCTTAAGTAATGACGGTTTCGGGGCTTTCAGTCGAAAACCTGGTGATCGTGGGTTCAGGGCCCGCTGGCTACACCGCCGCCATTTACGCCGCCCGGGCCAATCTCAGCCCCGTGCTGATCACGGGCTTCCAGGACGGTGGCATCCCTGGCGGTCAGCTGATGACCACCACCCACGTTGAGAACTTCCCCGGCTTTCCCGACGGGATCATGGGGCCGGAGCTGATGGACAAAATGAAGGCCCAGGCAGTCCGCTGGGGCACCCGTCTGATCGAGGCAGATGCCACGGCGATCGACCTGTCCCAGCGGCCCTACCGCATCACTGCCGAAGGCCAAACCATTGAAACCCAGGCAGTGATCCTGGCCACCGGCGCCAGTGCCAACCGGCTAGGCCTGCCAAGCGAGGAGCGCTTCTGGAGCCTGGGGATCAGCGCCTGTGCGATCTGTGACGGCGCCACGCCCCAGTTCCGTCAAGCCGAACTGGCCGTGGTGGGTGGGGGCGATTCCGCCTGTGAGGAGGCTGTTTATCTGACCAAATACGGCAGCCAGGTGCACCTGATCGTGCGCGGCGAAAAGCTGCGGGCCAGTGGCGCCATGGCCGATCGGGTGCTCGCCAACCCCGCCATCACCGTGCATTGGAACCGCCAAGTGGCCGATGCCAGCGGTGGCGACTGGCTAGAAGCAATCACCCTCAGGGATCCCAGCAGCGGCGCCAGCGAGGAGCTGCCGGTTAAGGGCCTCTTCTACGCCATTGGCCACACCCCAAACACCCGCCTAGTGCGGGGCCAACTGGAGGTTGATAGCCACGGTTACCTGGCCACCCAGGCTGGCCGCCCCGAAACCAGCGCTGCCGGTGTCTACGCCGCTGGCGACGTGGCCGATGCGGAATGGCGTCAGGGCATCACCGCCGCTGGTAGTGGTTGCCAAGCTGCCCTGGCCGCTGAGCGCTGGCTCACCCATCACGACCTAGCCGTCACGGTGAGCCACGAACCAATAGAACCGGCCACCGTCGGCGAACCGGTGCGCACTGCCACCAGCGACGCCGACAACTATGACGCTGACGCCCTTTGGCAGAAGGGGGGATTTGCCCTGCGCAAGCTTTATCACGACAGCAGCAAGCCCCTGCTGGTCGTTTACACCTCACCGACCTGCGGTCCCTGCCACGTGCTTAAGCCCCAGCTCAAGCGCGTGCTCGATGAGCTGGGCGGAGCTGCCCAAGGCGTGGAGATCGACATCGAGGCCGAGCAAGAAATTGCCAGCCAAGCCGGTGTTACCGGTACCCCGACGGTGCAGCTGTTCCACAACAAGGAGCTCAAGCAGTCCTTTAAGGGCGTCAAGCAGCGCAGCGAATTCAAAGCCGCAATTGAAGCCCTGCTAGCCGTTGCGGTCTGAAAGGTGCGCTCAACGCCGCCTGGGCCCACCTGGGCGGTTGCCGCCGGGACGGGGGCCTGCAGCCGCATTGCGCTCCCGGTAGGTGATGCGGCCGCGGGTGAGGTCGTAGGGGCTGATCTCAACCAGCACCTTGTCACCCGCCAGCAGCTTGATCCTGAATTTGGTCAGCTTGCCTGCCGCCCGGCAGAGACATTGGTGACCAGCCGGCTGTTCCAGGGTCACCAGGTAAAACCCGTTTCCCTGTTCTTTTTCAATCACACCGGAGGTCTCGATCATGCGTGGGCGCTGTCTGGAGGTTCAATCGTTCCAAATAGCTTAATTGCCGCTCGACAGGCGATAGGGTCTGGCTCTCTCATGCCGTTTTGGCTTCACCATGGTTTTGCCGCCGCTTTCGTTGGATCTGGGGCTGCTGCTGATCTCCATAGGTGTGGTGAACCTCTGGAAAGCCCGTCAAGCCAGCTGAACCAAGGCCACTGACCACCCTTCTTTTCCATAAGCCCTACGGGGTTTTAAGCCAGTTCACGCCAGAAGCCGGCTGCGACTGGGGTTGTTTGGCGGAGTTCATCCCGATTCCGCAGGTTTACGCCGCCGGCAGGCTCGATGCCGATAGCGAGGGATTGCTGTTACTCACAAGCAATGGCCGCCTGCAGCAGCGCCTCACCGACCCCCGCTTTGGCCACTGGCGCCGCTACTGGGTGCAGGTTGAAGGAGAGGCAGCTGCCCACCCTGAGGCTTTGGAGCAGCTGCGCAGCGGCCTTTTGATTCAGGGGCAACGCACCCTGCCGGCTCGAGCCCAGGCGATCAGCGATCCATCCCTGCCCGAGCGCACCCCACCGATCCGTCAGCGGGCCGCGATTCCCACCAGCTGGCTGCAACTGGAGCTGCAAGAAGGCCGCAACCGTCAGGTGCGTCGCATGACGGCCGCCGTAAATCTGCCCACCCTGAGGTTGCTGCGGGTCGCCATCGACCTGATGGACGGCGCCGCCCCGCTCGAGCTCAATGGCCTGGCACCGGGGCAATGGCGCGAGGTGGACGAAGCCGAAAGTCAGCGCCTGGAGCGGCTGCTTAAGCCGTCGCGGGCCATGGGAAAAATCTCGCCTGGTCGGGTCTCACCTGGTCGGGGTGGCCGCGCCGGGGGAGGGAAATCAGGGCGGGGCGCTGGGGGCGGATAGGGCGGCTTAGCCGAGCACGTCCTTGAGCTCCCGCACGCTCTGCAACTGGCCGTAGTAGTAGTTGGCACGGGCCCGCCGGTCAGCATCATCAAGGCCATCGAAGGCATCGAAGCCCAGGGTTTGCCATAGCTCGTGGCCACAGGCCCGATTGAGCTCTTCGGTGGCCTCCGCCTCAAGGTTGGCCAAGCGGCGCTGCAAGTTTTTGATCTGGGCAACCGACATTCACTCTCCCAAGCAACCAAATAATAGTACAGGCGAACTTGTGGCCGCGGTCGTAGGCGCCAAGGCCTAGAAGGGCAGCTTCTTCTTGGCTTCCTTATCGAGATCAGTCTCCATCTCACGCAAGCGGCGCAGGATCGTGTCGTAGTACTCCTTGAGGTAGCCCTCCAAGCCGGTGGTTTCAGCCGAATCGAGCCCAAAGGCCGCGTAGCTGGCCTCCATTGGAGCATCTAGAGCTGTGCCCCCACCGGTGACTGCCTCAAAAGTCAGCCGCTCGGCCACATTGAGGCTGGCCTCAAAGAAGCCGGTCACAGACCGCATCAACCCCAGCAAGGCAGGCGGCACTCGGAAAGTGCGGGCCTCCTTACCCGTGAACCGCTCACACAACTGGGTGATTTCGCTAGTGGTCCAGGCCCGGGGACCCACCACCGGAAACGCTTGGCGCACGGTTTCCTCACGCTCCAGAGCCGCTACAGCAAAGCGGGCCATGTCCTGGGTGTTCATATAAGCGATTGGGGTGGGCGAGCCACTCACCCAAACCGTCTGACTTTCCAGCACAGGAATCGCAAACTGACTGATCACTCCCTGCATGAAGGCAACGCCGCGCAGGATTGTGTAATCAAAATCCGAGGCCATCAGCCAGTCTTCGGCGCAGGCCTTGATGTCCATCAAGGGCACTTCGCGGTGCTTATGCGCATCTAGCAAGGACACAAACACCAGACGCTTCACCGAGGCGGCCTGGCAGGCGGCAAATAAATTCTGGTTGCCTTTCCAGTCGATGTCATAGGAGCTGGCGGAGTCCGTGGCGCGGGCAGTAGCCGCATCTATAACTGCGTCCTGACCTTCCAGGGCATAGGCGAGGCTTTCAGGCTCGAGCAGGTCGCCGCGGGTGAGCTCGCAGCCCCATTCCTGCAGGAAAGCGGCTTTACGGGGGGAGCGCACCATGCAGCGAACCTGATGGCCTGCATCGAGGGCACGGCGGGCAATTTGCCGGCCCAGGGTGCCCGTTCCGCCAACCACCAAAACCTGCATTAGCAACCTTCAAGCGGGCCCGAGCCTAGGTGTCCGACGGGTCGAGCCGGGAGCAGGGCGGATCTAACTGGCCTTTGGGGCTCAGTCGTTGTCGGCCAGCTTCAAAAGCAGGGCTCCGCCGGCAAGACCAACGGGAATCAGTATCCAAAACAAAGCTGCGGTACCGAAAATTTCAGCAGCCATGGCGAAATGAGTGGAAGTCCATCCTATTTAGCAGTGCCAGTGGCCATTCCAACCAACTGAGCGGCGGTCTGCAGGATCTCGCCCCAGGTTGCATCGCTGCGCAGCTGACCCGGCATCACCCCACTGACCTGGGCCGACCAGCCCCCCTCCCGCAGGGCCGCCACCAGGCTGAGCAGCGGTGGCGCCCCTCCCTTAAGGCGGCGCGCGATCTCGGCCATCGGCCAGCAGCGGGCCGGCAGTCCCCTATCCGCAAGCAGGCGGGCAAGCAGGCGAGCCCCCTCCGTACTGAGGTTTGCCCCTTGATCAACCTCAGCGAACGCCTGCATTTCAGCCAGCAGCTCAGGCTCCTGCAACGGGCCGATCCACAGAGGACCGCTGATCGCCAGCGGCGCAATCTCGCCGGCAGGGCAATGGCAGGGCAGCCACTGACGTAAGCGAATCAACGGCTGCACCTGCTGATCGCCGCAGCCATGGCAGTGGGCCAGCATGCCGAGGTGATGCTCCTCCCCTGGCTCGCTGCGGCGGCGCAGGCGCACCGCGCTGCGAAAGGTGCGCCCTTCACTGAAGCTAAATAGGGGCTCGATGCCCCGGCCCAAGGCCCAGGCCGCTCGAGCCACGCTGCCAAGTTGCAGGCGCAGGGCCAGCTCCCAGCTGGCGGGATGGGCCCGGGCCGCCGCCCCCAGCAGCCGGATCGCAGCCGGGCGGTCGTGGCCGGTGGGGGAGCGGCCATCGGTGCTGGCTAGGTAAAGCACACCGCCGAAGGACACCGCCTCCAGAGCTAGGGGCAGCAGGGCCGTGGGGCAGCCAAAGCCATCCAGGTCTAGGAGCTCGAAACGCTCCTGGCGCTGCAGGCAATCCGCCAGCAGGTGCTGGGCAGTAAGGGCGCTGCAACGCAAACCTGCCAGGGATGCCAGGTTTTGACGCAGCAAAGGCAGCCGATCCGGATCAGCATCGTTAGCCCACACCGCCGCGGCTCCACCCTCCAGGCCGTAGCGCAAGGCCCGGATGCCGCAGCCGGCCATGGCATCGAGCACCCGCAAGGGCCCACGGGCCGCCAGCGTGCGGGCGAGCAGCACCCCCAGATCCCGAGAAGGACGCGACTCCGGCCTAAAAAAACCGGCGCCGGGCAACAGGCGAGCCCATCCTTCGCAATAGTAAGCGTCGGTGTGCTGGCTCAGGAGATCAACCGTGGCTGCAACAGTCCAGCCTGCACCTCCACCCGCGGCGGACGGCAGCTCAGGGGCGGAGTGGGGCACACACGCCGATTGGCTCTGGCGAGGTGAGCGCTGCCACTGGCGGGTGCTGGGGGAAGAAAATGACCCGGCCCTGGTGCTTGTGCATGGCTTCGCCGCCGGCAGCGGCCACTGGCGCCGCAACGCTGCGGTGCTGGCTGCAGCCGGCTGGCGGGTCTACGGCATTGATCTAATCGGCTTCGGCGCCTCAAGCCAACCGTCCCTGCGACTGGACAACCGCCTCTGGGCCAGGCAGCTGCAGGCCTTTCTCGAGCAGGTGGTGCAGGGGCCAGCCGTGCTGGTGGGCCATTCCCTCGGCGGCCTAGTGGCTCTCAGCTGCGCCGTGTTTTTTCCCCAGCTGGTGCGAGCAGTCGTGGCAGCCCCCCTACCCGACCCAACCTTGCTGCTGGCCGGCAGCAGCAGCCCACCCCGCCGGCGGCCCTGGCAACGCCGGCTGCAGCGCTGGCTCGTGACCCTGCTCTGCCGGCTGCTACCCCTGGAGCTACTGGTGCCCCTGATTGCCCACTCGCCCCTGCTGGATTTAGGCATTCAGTCGGCCTACAGCGAAGCGGTGATCGGCGACAGGGACCTGCACCGGCTGATTGCCCGGCCAGCCCGGCGGCCTGGAGCGGTGCGGGCCCTGCGGGCGATGAGCATGGCCATGGCCCTGCGTCCCCACGGGGCCACCGCCCCAGCCCTGCTGCGAAGGCTGGGGCGTCCCCTGCTGTTGATCTGGGGGCAGCGCGACCGACTGGTGCCCGTTCAGGTGGCCCAGCAGGTGCGGCGACTGCGGCCCGAGCTCCCCCTAACGGTGCTGCCTGGCAGTGGCCACTGTCCCCATGACGAACATGCCGATGCCTTTAATGCCGCCTTACTTCAATGGCTTGACCAATTGCCAGCCGCCGAGACCCTTTCTGGGCCTGGGCGGTAACTTGGAATGCAGCCAGCGCAACGGGTCCCTCAGGAGATGAAACACACCCTTTCGGTGTTGGTGGAAGACGAATCCGGTGCCCTCAGCCGCATCTCCGGCCTATTCGCCCGCCGCGGCTTCAACATTGAAAGCCTGGCGGTGGGTCCCGCTGAAAAAGCTGGCATTTCCAGGCTCACCATGGTGGTCGCAGGCGACGATCACACCCTCGAGCAGATGACAAAGCAGCTCGACAAGCTGGTCAACGTGCTGGGGGTAATTGATCTATCCCACATACCTGCCGTGGAGCGGGAACTGATGCTGCTGAAGGTGTCGGCTCCTGCCGAAACCCGCAGCGCCATCCTGGATCTGGTGCAGGTGTTCCGCGCCAATGTGGTCGACGTGGCCGATGACGCCTTGACGCTTGAGGTGGTGGGCGATCCGGGCAAGCTCGTCGCACTCGAACAAGTGATGGAGAGCTACGGCATCCTTGAAATCGCCCGCACCGGCAAGGTGGCATTGGAGCGGGCTTCGGGCGTCAACACGGCTTTCCTGAAGGTCACCGCATCCAGCAAGCGGGTACCCGCCTAGGGATTTCCCTTCACCAACTTCCCGCCCGACACCAGCGTGGCCTTGACGATCTTGTCGCCCTGGCGGATCTGGTCGACCACCTCCATGCCCTTACTCACCCTGCCGAAGACGGCGTAGCGGCCATCCAATTCAGGCAAGGCCTGCAGGGCTACGTAGAACTGGGCGCTGGCGGAGTTGGGATCGGCGGAACGGGCCATGGCAACAGCTCCGCGTTGATGGGCCAAAGCCAGTTGGCGGGTAGCTCCTGGGGCAGTCACAGGCTCGCCATAGCGCGGCTCTGCTTCGTCGCTGCGCTTGATCTCCAGGGGAATCAGACGGGACATTCCCGTGGCTGGATCCACAAAACTGCCCAGGCCGTGCTGGCTGGCTGGCACCTTTGGATCAGCGCTGGTGGGGTCGCCGCCCTCCACCACAAAAGGAACAGGCTCGCGCACAACTCGATGAAAAGCGGTGCCGTTGTAGACGCCACGCTGAACCAGATCAACGAAATTGCCCGCCGTCAGCGGCGCAGCAGCACCATCTAGCTGCAGCTGCACCTCACCCTTGCTGGTCTGCAGTGCGACTGTGGCCGTACCGCTGAGGCAGGGGGTGCTGGCGGTGCTGCAACCCACAGGGCTGCTGCCACCATCAGCCGCACAGGCGACCAGAGACAGGGGCGCTAGCAACAACAAACCGCCCAGGAGCAAGCGACTCCACCAGTTGCCAGTCATCAAATTGCCAGTCTTCAGATTGGTTTTCATCGGATTGGTAGTCATCAAACCCCCTCCAGGGGCACGCCCAAAAAGCGGGCAAGTTGGGCGCCAGACAACTCCAGATCGGCCAGGGGCATGGGCTCGCCAACCCTGGTCAAGGGCATATCCCGCCTGCCCTGCACCTTGAGGGCCAGGCGACGCCGAGGATTAAGGCCATCACGCACCTCTACCTTCACAGCCTGAATCTCCCGCAAGGGGATATCCACCGTGATCTCTTGGCGAAAGCCGCGGCGACTAATAGTTGCCACACCAGCATCCCGATCAAAGCGGTTGCTACCCGCGCCAACGTCGATGCCGATCACAACCCAGAGGTAGGCACACAGCGCCATGGCGGCCAGCCCGTATAGCCCCATGACCAACCCCTGGGGCAGCCAAACCAGCTCGGCGGGGTGCCCGATCGGCAGCAGGTCGGTGCCGAGATAGCTGGAAACACTGGTGAGTAGGAAGCCGATCCCGCCAGTGGTCACCACCAAGGCAACCAACACATTGGAAAGGCGCCTTGAGCCCAGCACCGGCAGCTCAAGCAAGGGGGCAGGAGCCTGGGGGGAGGCCATGACCTGGAACAAGGAATGGCGCCATCCTGACCGGTCGTCGGGGGAGCTGGGCTGATCAAGACCAAGCGCTCAGAAGTGAAGCAAAAGACAGTCAGAAATCAGCTGCGAAAGCCCAGCGAGAGGAAGCCATGTCAGCCCGTTTCAACCGGTCTCGCGATCCGCTTCAGCGTTGTTACGATCGCCCGGTAATCCCACAGCCTCCGCGGGTTTCCCGCACCGTTTCATCATCATGACGATCGCTGTAGGGCGCGCGCCAGCAGCACGGGGATGGTTCGACGTCCTCGATGACTGGCTCAAGCGCGACCGCTTCGTATTTGTGGGGTGGTCTGGTCTGCTCCTGTTCCCCACGGCCTATCTGGCCCTGGGTGGCTGGCTCACCGGCACCACCTTTGTCACTTCCTGGTACACCCACGGAATTGCCAGCTCCTATCTAGAGGGCTGCAACTTCCTCACCGCCGCCGTCAGCACCCCTGCTGATGCCATGGGTCACAGCTTGCTGTTGCTCTGGGGCCCAGAAGCCCAAGGCGACTTCGTGCGCTGGTGTCAGCTCGGTGGCCTCTGGCCCTTCGTTGCCCTGCACGGCGCCTTCGCCCTGATCGGCTTCATGCTGCGTCAGTTCGAGATTGCCCGCTTGGTTGGCATCCGTCCTTACAACGCCATCGCCTTCTCCGGCCCGATTGCGGTTTTCGTCAGTGTCTTCCTGATGTATCCGCTGGGCCAGAGCAGCTGGTTCTTTGCTCCCTCCTTTGGAGTGGCTGCAATCTTCCGCTTCCTGCTCTTCCTGCAGGGCTTCCACAACTGGACGCTCAACCCCTTCCACATGATGGGAGTGGCCGGCATCCTCGGCGGTGCCCTGCTGTGCGCCATCCACGGCGCCACGGTTGAGAACACCCTGTTTGAGGACTCCGACCAGTCGAACACCTTCAAGGCGTTCGAGCCAACCCAGGAAGAAGAGACCTATTCAATGGTCACCGCCAACCGCTTCTGGAGCCAGATCTTCGGGATCGCCTTCTCCAACAAGCGCTGGCTGCACTTCTTCATGCTGTTTGTGCCGGTGATGGGTCTTTGGACCAGCAGCATCGGCATCATCGGCCTGGCCCTCAACCTGCGCGCCTATGACTTCGTGTCACAGGAGATTCGCGCAGCTGAGGACCCCGAATTTGAAACCTTCTACACCAAGAACATCTTGCTGAATGAAGGTCTGCGTGCCTGGATGGCACCGGCTGACCAGCCGCATGAAAACTTCGTCTTCCCTGAAGAGGTTCTGCCCCGTGGAAACGCCCTTTAATTCCAATCTGGTGGTCGGGGGCAAAGACCTCGACTCCACCGGCTATGCCTGGTGGGCGGGCAATGCCCGCCTGATCAACCTCTCCGGTCGCCTTCTCGGCGCCCACGTCGCCCACGCTGGCCTGATGGTCTTCTGGGCTGGGGCCATGATGCTTTTCGAGGTGAGCCACTTCACCTTCGATAAGCCCATGTACGAGCAGGGGCTAATCCTGTTCCCCCACGTAGCCACCCTGGGTTACGGCGTTGGTCCTGGTGGTGAGGTCACCGATCTCTATCCGTTCTTTGTCGTTGGTGTGCTGCACCTGATCAGCTCGGCCGTGCTCGGCCTTGGTGGTCTGTATCACGCCCTGCGTGGTCCTGAAGTGCTGGAGAACTACTCCACGTTCTTCTCCCAGGATTGGCGCGACAAGAATCAAATGACCAACATCATTGGTTATCACCTGATTCTTCTCGGCGTCGGCGCCTTGCTGCTCGTCTTCAAGGCCATGTTCTTCGGCGGTGTTTATGACACTTGGGCACCGGGCGGTGGCGATGTACGCATCATCACCAACCCAACCCTCAGCCCCGGCGTGATCTTCGGTTATCTCACCCGCGCACCCTTTGGTGGCGAGGGCTGGATCATCGGGGTCAACTCGATGGAAGACATCATCGGCGGTCACATCTGGATCGGCCTGATCTGCATCTTCGGAGGCATCTGGCACGCAATCACCAAGCCGTTCGGCTGGGTGCGTCGCGCCTTCATCTGGAATGGTGAGGCCTACTTGAGCTATAGCCTCGGCGCGCTGAGCTTTATGAGCTTCATCGCCTCGGCTTATATCTGGTTCAACAACACCGCCTATCCCTCCGAGTTTTACGGCCCTACAAACGCCGAATCCTCCCAGGCCCAAAGCTTCACCTTCCTAGTGCGTGACCAGCGCCTCGGCGCCAACATCGGTTCGGCCATGGGCCCCACCGGTCTGGGTAAGTACCTGATGCGCTCACCCACAGGCGAGATCATCTTCGGTGGTGAAACCATGCGTTTCTGGGACTTCCGCGGTCCCTGGCTGGAGCCCCTGCGCGGCCCCAACGGCCTGAGCCTGGACAAACTCCAGAACGATATTCAGCCCTGGCAAGTGCGCCGCGCGGCTGAATACATGACCCACGCTCCGAACGCCTCCCTGAACTCCGTTGGCGGCATCATCACCGAGCCCAACTCGGTGAACTTCGTGAACATCCGCCAGTGGCTGGCGTCCACGCAGTTCGTGCTGGCCTTCTTCTTCCTGGTCGGCCACCTGTGGCATGCAGGTCGCGCTCGCGCTGCTGCTGCTGGTTTCGAGAAGGGCATTGATCGCAAGGCAGAGCCCACCTTGGCTATGCCGGATCTGGATTGATCACACAGTGATCGTTGCTGGCCCCCGCTTTCGAGCGGGGGCTTTTTTGTTGCCGCCCCGCCCCTATCTACCTAGGTTTCGGAGAAATAAGACCTTTGTTAATGGCCCGCCATTCAGTTCAAAACCTGAGCTCAAGATCACGGCTATTGGAGGCTGTTCTGCTGGCAACTGGTCTGAATATGGTTCCTTTACTGGCCCAGCCAGCCCAGGCCCAAGGAGCTATCACCTCTCCTGCTGCAGGTGTGATCTGCGACCAAGCTGGACCCACCTGCTACGACAAGCAAGGACCTTCCATCGGCCTGACCCAGACCTACTTCGGCAGCATCGCTGCCAACCGTCTTAGCTCCGAGCTAGGCAACCGCCCCCAAGCCAATGACTTCCGACTGAGCAACGGAGCTGTTTGCGACTCGCGAGCGGCCACCTGCTGGAGTGATGGCTGGCAGAGGGCCCAAATGGCTCCCAACCTCACCTAGCAACTATTCGGCTCACTCCCAACAACAGCAAATCAATCCGGCGGCGGTCTCCAGGGTTTGCAAACCCCCCGTGCCGGAATCGTCTGCGACCCCGTCAGCAGTCCTGTCTGCTACGACCAGTCCGGCCTATCCCTGGGACTGACGAGGGAGTACTTCGGATCCTTTGCCGAGCAAACCGCCCTGCGCAACCTGGCCGGCCAAGCACCGCCACGTCAATTTCGGCTCAGCAACGGCAGCGCCTGTGATCTCAACGCTCGCACCTGCTGGAGCGATGGCTGGAACCGTCAGCAGGTGAATGTTGCTCTCTCCAACCAACTATTCGGAAGTGCAAATGGGACTGGCGCTGGCAGTGCCAGCACCCAGACCCGAGCGGCCCAATGCCGCATGACCCGCTGGTTTAAATCCCTGTACAACGGCAACTGTGAACTGCGGGAAAACCGCACTGGCAAAGGACGACTCCTAGAGGTGAGTCTTCAAGACGGCAACGTTTACAGCGTTAGCAAGCCCAGGGGCGGCGGCTACCAGCTCAGCGATGTCAAGGGCAACTCCTGGCCAGTCAATGTCAATGACCAGGGCCGCAGTGTCAGCTTCACCTGGTCTGATCGGGTACTCACCGTGACACCCAATGCTGCCCCCAGTAACGGCAATAGCTTCGGCCAGCTGCTCAACAACTTGATGGGGCCTTGAGCCATCGCCTCAGCAACGGCAGGCTCAGGCCGATCACGTTGCTGAAGCAACCTTCAATCCGCTCCACCAGCAGCCCTCCACGCCCCTCCAAGGCAAAGCCACCGGCACATTGGAGGGGTTCGCCACTGGCTACATAGGCGTCGATCTCCGCCGAGCTGAGTAGAGCGAACTGCACGCGGGTCACTACCGCGGCCAACAGGGGCCCGCCATCAGCTGCTTCTTGATTGCAAGGCAGGAGGCAATGACCGGTGATCAACTCACCCCAGCCGCCTGCCATCTGCAACCAGCGCTGCCGAGCTTCGCCAGCGTCAGCGGGCTTGCCATACACCTCACCGTTGAAAACCAGCAGCGAATCGCAGCCAAGCACCCTGCAGCCCTGGGGCAGTTGTTGTGCCACCGCTTCGGCTTTGGCCCGGGCCAGCCGCTGCACTAGCTGGGCGGGATCGGGATCGCTGATCGACTCCTCATCAACGCCACTCACCTGCACCTGGTGAGCGATGCCGGCTTGCTCCAGCAGGCGCCGGCGAGCTGGGGAAGCGGAGGCGAGCACGAGCATGGGGTCAGGGAGAATCCTTCTATGCAACACCGGGAAGCCGCCGCGATCGACCACCTGCTTCAAAACAAACGCTCCCTGTCCAGGGCCAGCCAGGCAATGCGCTGCCTGCCATTTAGGCGGGCGTTTTACGTGGAGGTGAGCGATCGGGCTCTCAGCGGCGGCGAGCTCTGCCGCCGGAACGACCTCCAGAGCCTTTGCCAGGGAGCACCGACGGCCGATCGGGTTGAAGCCCACTGGATCTGGCTGATCCAACTGGGGGTGCTGCGGCGGGAAGTGGATGGCCAGGGCCTCACCGAGCGGGTGCGGCTCACGCCCATGGGACGGGAGCTGCTGGCCCAATGGCCTGGGGAGATTCCAGGCGCCAGTGGGCTGGATCGCCTGCTCCACTTGTTGCGCCGCCACCGGCCCAGGCTGTGAACGGCAGCAGCTCGTAGCATTGAAGTGCTACTTGCTATAGGGTGATGCCAGCAGAAGTCACGCTTCGCCAGGCTGGCGGCTCTGTGAGCGCCACGATCCCCTCGGAGATGGCCCGCCGGTTTCACCTAGCTCCGGGAGACCGCGTGCAGGCGATCGAAACAGAGCACGGCATCCTGCTCTCCCCCTTCGATCCCACCGTGCAGGAAGCGCTGGCACTCGCAACAGATGCGGCGCGCCAGTTCCAACCAGCCCTGCGTGAATTGGCCCATTGAGCAACATCCAGGAACCACGATGGGTGCCTGACGTAGCGGTGAAGGCCATCCACCACCAGCAGACCCTGGAGCATGGTGGACTTCGGGGCATTCGCAGCGAGACAGCTATGGCATCTGCCCTGGCCAGGCCTAGGCAGCGCTGGGCCTACGCAGAGTTGACCACAATCCCCCAACTGGCCGCTGCCTACGCCGAGGCGCTTGTGCGCGCCCACCCCTTCAGCGATGGGAACAAACGGAGTGGGTTTCTCGTGGCCGTTGTGTTCCTGGGCCTAAATAGCTTCAGCTTTCAAGCCAGCAATGAGAGTGTTGTTTTGACGATTCAACGGCTTGCGGCAGGCGACCTTCCCTGGTCGGAACTGGAACGGTGGTTTGTAGACCACAGCCGGGCCAACGAATGAGCCAGCTCCCTCCCCGGCCCCTGATGGTGCTTGGCACCAGTAGCGGGGCTGGCAAGTCGCTGATGACCGCTGCCCTCTGCCGGGTGCTGCGCCGTCGCGGCGAAACGCCCCTGCCCTTCAAGGGGCAGAACATGAGCAACAACGCCTGGGTTGATCAGGACGGCGGCGAAATGGCCTACTCCCAGGCGCTGCAGGCCTGGGCCGCCGGACTCGAACCACACCACAGCATGAATCCGGTGCTGCTCAAGCCCCAGGGCGACTCCACCAGCGAGCTGATCCATCTGGGCCAGTCGGTGGGGCTGGCCCGCGCCGAGCACTACTACCGCGACTGGTTCCGGCCAGGCTGGGCGGCCATTCGCGCCGGCCTGAGCGAGCTGCAGGCGGCCCATCCGGGGGGGCGCCTAGTGCTGGAGGGAGCGGGCAGCCCGGTGGAGGTAAACCTGCAATCCCGCGACCTCACAAATTTGCGCCTAGCCCAATTTCTGCGGGCCCGCTGCATCCTCGTGGCCGACATCGAGCGCGGTGGCGTTTTTGCCCAATTGGTGGGCACCTTGGCGCTGCTGCGGCCGGTGGAGCGGCCCCTAATCCGCGGCCTGCTGATCAACCGCTTCCGCGGCCGGCGTGAGCTGTTTGACGAGGGGCGGCGCTGGTTGGAGGCCCACACCGGCATCCCCGTGCTGGGCGTGATGCCCTGGCTCGACGAGCTATTTCCGCCAGAAGACTCCCTCGATCTGCTGGAGCGCCGCGGCCGCAAAAGCGGCGCCGATCTGGAGATCGCCGTGCTGCGCCTGCCATCACTGAGCAATTTCTCAGACCTCGATCCCCTCGAGGCCGAACCAAGCGTGCAGCTGCGCTGGCTGACGCCGGGGGAACCATTAGGGCGCCCCGATGCGGTAATCGTGCCGGGCAGCAAGCAGACCCTGAGGGATCTGGCGGCCCTGCAGCGAGCTGGGCTGGGGCAGGAGCTGCACAGCTACGTCGCCGGCGGGGGGCAGGTGTTTGGTATTTGCGGCGGCTTACAGCTTCTGGGCCGGGAGCTACTGGATCCGCAGGGCCTTGAGGGCGGTGATTGCGCCGCCGGGCAAGTAGTAGCCGGCCTGGATCTGCTGCCGCTACGCACCCGCTTCGGCGGCCGCAAGGCCCTGCGCCAGCGCCAAAGCACGGCCCGCTGGCCCGGCGAGGGCTTGAGCCTGGAGGGATTCGAACTGCATCGCGGCCTCAGCAGCCCCATCGAAACTGCCGGCCCCCTGCAGCCCCTTGCCATCGATCCCGAACTTGGCCATTGGTGCAGCTTTGGCGAAGCGGGTGGTCTGGTGGCTGGCACCTACCTGCATGGGGTATTCGAAAGCGGGCCCTGGCGGCGCCTTTGGCTCAACAAACTTCGCCAGCGTCGCGGCCTGGCTGCCCTGCCGGAGAACCCGCCCCACCACAGCCGGCAGCGAGACGCCCTCCTAGAGCGACTCGCTGATGCCTTTGAGGCCCACGTGAACCTCACCCCCCTGCTGAGCCCCTAAATGGCCGCCTCCGCCACCAGCATCCACTGGCCCAACGGCCACACCAGCAGCTGCAACGCCGGGTGTGACTGGCTGGTGGCAGCCCAGGCCGCAGGCTTTCTGATCCCCACGGGCTGCCTGGGCGGCAGTTGCGGCGCCTGCGAGATCGAAGTAAACGGCCAGGTGGTGCGGGCCTGCATTGCCACGGTGCCCGCCAGCCGCTCAGGCTCGCTAACGGTGGAGCTAGCCAGCGACCCCTACTGGTGACTACCTGGGCACAGGACTGACTGAGCTCAGGACTGCCTGGGCTCAGGACTGAATCAGGCCTCCACCGAGCAGCACCTCACCGGCGTAGAACACCGCCGCCTGACCAGGCGTGATCGAAAACTGCTCCTCGGCAAACTCCAACCGCACCCGGTGGGGCCGCAGGGCTGCGCTATCGGCGTCGGTGGCGGGCAAGGGAATCAGTCGGGCCGGCTCGGGTGCACTGCGGTAACGCACCTGCACCTCCAGCTCCATGGGCGCCGTAGGTGGCTCGATCGACACCCAATTCACCGCCCCCACTAACGCTTCGCCCCGGGCCGCCCCAGCGCGGGGAGCCACCACCACCTGGTTCATCGCCCCATCAAGGCGCACCACATGCAGTGGCTCGCTCCAGGCCACCCCCAGGCCCTTGCGCTGGCCGATCGTGAAATGCTCAATGCCGTCGTGCTCGCCCACCACCGTGCCATCGGTAAGCACGATCTGTCCCTGGCGCGGCGGCAGGTAGGCATCAAGAAAGGCCTTCATCGAGCCGTGGTGATCAGCCAGGCAGAGGTCCTGGCTCTCGGGCTTCTGGGCCGTACGCAGCCCATGGCGCTCCGCCTCCAGCCGCGTGTCGGCCTTGGTGAGCTCGCCGAGGGGAAACACCAACCGGCCCAGGGCCTCCTGGGGTAGGTCGTAGAGGAAGTAGCTCTGATCCTTCTGGCCATCTAAGCCGCGCAACAACTGGTGACGGCCGTTGTCGCTGCTGGCGCCATGGCGCACCCGGGCGTAATGGCCCGTGGCGAGCCGGCCGATGCTCCGCTCGCTTTCAGCCCACTGGAGCATCGGCCCAAATTTCACCTCCCGATTGCAGCGAGAGCAAGGCAGCGGCGTAACGCCTGCCTGATAACCCTGCACCAGAAAATCAACGATCTGGGCCTGGAAGTGCTCGCGAAAATCCACCACGTGGTGGGGCACCCCTAGTTGCTCGCAGATGCCGGCGGCATCCACCAGGCCCTCGGCGCAGCAGGCACCCTTGCCACTCATCAGCCACAAGGTGAGGCCCTCCACCTCCCAGCCCGCCTCCACCAGCAGGGCTGCCGTCAAGGAGCTGTCAACGCCGCCTGAGAGGCCCACCGCAACGCGATGCTCCCCGGGCCAGGCCCGCAGCCGCTCTAAAGCGGCCTGGCCAGCGGGCGTAGAGGCAGGCGGAACAAAAGCAGAAGAAGCCACTGGAGCAGGCAAAGGGCAGACAGCTGGCGGGAGTACTCCCATCATGAAACCCAGATGCCTTAAAGGGGTTGGGAGAGCCGTCCGCAGTAGCCCCTTGGCCGGAACGCAATAGCAGCCACCTGCTGGTCAACAGCGCCCAGATGGCAGCGCTGGAGGAGCAACTCTTCGCCAGCGGCCTGCCGGTGGAAGCCCTGATGGAGAAGGCCGCCCTGGCGGTGAGTCGGCTGCTGCTGGAGCAGCACGGCGAGCGGCTGGGGCGCCATGGGGCGCTGGTGCTGGTGGGGCCAGGCCACAACGGCGGGGATGGGCTGGTGATCGCCCGGGAACTGCACCTGGCTGGCATCTCAACGGCCATCTGGAGCCCGTTTGGGCGCCACAAGCCGCTCAGTGCCGCCCACCTACGCCACGCCCTGTGGCTTGGCATTCCCCGGCTGGAGTCAAGCCCCGATCCCAGCGGTGCCGCCCTCTGGATCGATGCCCTGCTGGGCATCGGCCAGCGGCGAGCACCTGGAGAGGCGATCGAAGCCCTGCTGCACCAGCGCCAGCGCCAGCGGCCACATGGGCTAGTGGCGATTGATGTACCCACGGGCCTCTGCGCCGACAGCGGCCAGGCCACCGGCTCATACACGGCCCAGGCCATCAGCACCTATGCAATCGGCCTCATCAAGACTGGCCTGGTTCAAGACGCGGCCCTAGAGGCTGTGGGGTCGCTGCACTGGGTCGACCTGGGCCTGCCGCCATCGCTGCTGCAGGAGCTTCCCCTCAAAGTGCCCCTGGCTCTGGCGGAGCGGGATCTGGCGGCAAGGCCTAAACCCAAATTCAACCCGGCGGCATCGAAATATCAGCGCGGCCGACTGCTGGTGGTGGCGGGCAGCGATACCTATCGGGGTGCCGCCAGCCTGGCCCTGGCCGGCGCCAGCAGCAGCGGCTGCGGCAGTGTCCGGGCCGCCCTGCCGGAGGCCCTGGCCGGCACCATCTGGCAGCAGCACCCACAGGTAGTGGTGTGCCTCGATCCCCCGGCCGAACTCGATCCCCAGCGGCTGGATGCCCTGCTGGTCGGGCCCGGCCTGGGCGAGGCCAACTGCTGGCCCAATCCGCCGAGTTGGAGTGAGCTGCTGAGCTGGCGAGGGCTGCTGGTGCTTGATGCAGACGGCCTCAACCGCCTGGCGGGGCAAGTGAGTCAAGGGCTCGGTCTGCAGGCAAGCCGCTGGCTCCAGCAGCGACAGGGGCCTACCTGGATTACCCCCCACCCCGGCGAATTCGCCCGCCTCTTTCCCGAGCTCGCCGGCAGCACCGCCCTGGAGGCGGCCGCCCAGGCGGCCATGAGCAGTGGGGCCTGCGTATTGCTCAAAGGGGCCCGCAGCATCGTGGCGGCCCCGGATGGTCGCCGCTGGCAATTGCTCGAAGCCAGCCCCGGTAGTGCCAGAACAGGACTCGGAGACGTGCTGGCCGGCTACGCCGCCGGCCTGGGAGCGATGGCCCTGGCCGCCAGCGGCAACGCCGACGCCGCTTGGCTCGCCGCGGCAGCACTGGCCCACGCCCAGGCTGGGCGACGGGGGGAAAACTCCGAGAGCGGTTTCACACCAATGCAGGTGGCAGAAAACCTGGCTCAGCTGTGTTGATCACAACACGGAAATCAGTAAATGTCAGACCAGGACAGGGCTGCTTCTGTGTTGTTTTGCAAGTGAAAGCTAAAGGGTTGCTGAAAACACCCTCATAGAGACGAATTTGCCTCGATAGTCAACTCCTTCGATAGGCGTACCAATGACCTCATCCCCGACGAGGGTCAGCGAAAGCAGCCGCCGTAGAAGTAGCGACCCGATTACCTGGTACCTGGCCACGATCGGGCGGGAGCCCCTGTTGACGCCAGCTGAAGAGATCGAACTCGGCAATCAGGTGCAAACAATGATGCGCCTCACGGAGGAGGGAGATCGGGAGCTCAGCGACCTGGAAAAGAAATTGCTGCGCATCGGCAAGCGCTCTAAGCAGCGCATGATGAAGGCCAATTTGCGCTTAGTCGTAAGTGTTGCCAAAAAATATCAAGGCAAGGGTCTGGAGCTGCTCGACTTGATCCAGGAAGGTTCACTGGGACTGGAGCGGGCTGTTGAGAAATTTGATCCCACCCGTGGTTATAAGTTTTCGACCTATGCCTTCTGGTGGATTCGCCAGAGCATGACCCGAGCGATCGCTTGCCAGTCGCGCACGATTCGACTGCCGGTGCATCTCAGCGAGCGCCTCACCGCCATTCGCAAGGTGAGCCTCGACCTTGCCCACAAGCTCGGCGCCATGCCCAGCCGCCAGGAGATCGCCGAGGCCATGGCCATGCCGATCGAAGAGCTTGATGGCCTGTTGCGCCAGTCCCTCACAACCTCGAGCCTGGATGCGCCAGTAAACGGTGATGAAGGCCGCAGCTTCCTGGGCGATCTGATCGCCGATTCCTCCGAGGAGGAGCCCCTCGACCGGGTGGAGCGCGGCATCCATCAAGAGCAGCTAGGGCGCTGGCTGAGCCATTTGAGCGACCAGGAGCGCCAGGTGCTGCAACTGCGCTTCGGGCTGGAAGGAGAGGAGCGTCAAACCCTGGCGGAGATCGGCCGGCGGCTCGATGTGTCCCGGGAGCGGGTGCGCCAGGTAGAACTCAAAGCTCTACGCAAGCTGCGCAATCTCACCCGCCGCACCCCCACGACGCTTTAGGGCACGGGGCTTTAGGGCACGGGTATCAGTCTTCCGCCCAGATGTAGCGAGTGAGCTCTTCCGGCTTGGGTTCGGGAGCCGCCAGGGCGAATTCGACGCAATCTGCCACTTCGGCATCGATCTCCTTCTCGATCGACTTGAGCTCCTCGGCCGTAGTCAAGCCCTGCTCGATCAAGCGGCTGGCAAGGGATTTGATCGGATCTCGCTTGGCCCAAAACTCCTTTTCAGCCTCTTCGCGCAACTCGTCGGGGTCAGCCAGGGAGTGGCCGCGGAAGCGATAGGTGAGGCACTCCAGCAGGGTGGGTCCCTCTCCGGCCCGGGCCCTCTCAACGGCGCGCTGGGCGGCGGCACGCACCGCCAGCACGTCCATGCCATCCACCTCCTCACCAGCCATGCCAAAGGCAGCGGCCTTACGCCAGATCTCCGGATCGCTGGTGGCACGGTTGTGGTCCATACCGATGGCCCACTTGTTGTTCTCCACCACAAACAGGATCGGCAGCTTCCAAAGCGCCGCCATGTTTAGGCATTCATAAAATTGACCGATGTTGCAGGTTCCGTCGCCGAAGAAGGCGGCAGTAACAGAGTCGCTACCGGCATCGCCTAAGGCATCGCGCTTGTAGCGGCTAGTGAAGGCAGCCCCCAAGGCCACGGGAATCCCTTCACCGATGAAGGCGTAGCCACCGAGCAGGTGATGCTCTTTGGAAAAAAGGTGCATAGAGCCGCCACGACCCTTGCTGCAGCCGGTTTCCTTGCCGAATAGCTCGCTCATCACCTCGCGGGCCGGCACGCCGCAGCTCAGGGCATGGACGTGGTCGCGGTAGGTGCTGCAAAACCAATCGTGCTGCAGCTTCATCGCCTTGATCACGCCCGTGCTCACGGCCTCCTGGCCGTTGTAGAGGTGCACAAAGCCAAACATTTTGCCGCGGTAGTACATCTCCGCGCACTTGTCCTCAAAACGCCGGCCCAGGGTCATGTCGCGATAGAGCATCAAGCCCTCGTCGCGATTCACCGTGGCAGGCACGGATGGGTAAAGGTTCTCGAGGCGCTCAGCGTGAGCCCCCACCAAACTGGTGACGTCGGCTGAACAGGTCGGTGCTCCGGAGGCTGATCCAGGTGCCGCCGCAATGTCGTGGCCCATGTCCGCCTGCGTCATTGCCCAACTGTACGAGGTCTGTTCCCGCAGGAGCTGACAATTTGTGCCACAACCGCTGACCCTGCCTACAGTCAGCCACCAGTGGAAGGCATGGATTGGAACTGCCGATCGATCATTTCCGGTTGCTCGGAGTCAACCCGACCACGGACTTGCAGTCCCTATTGCGGACCCTGCAGCAACGCGTCGACCGGGCGCCAGATAAGGGATTTACCCAGGAAACCCTGCTAGCCCGTGAAGAACTACTGCGAGCCAGCGCCGACCTACTCAGCGACAGCAGCCGGCGCCAAGCCTACGAATCCGGTCTGACGGCGCTGGCCGGCAGCGCGCCAGCGCTGATGCCCGCCCTTGATGTGTCCACCAGCAAGGAGGTGGGCGGCCTGCTGCTGTTGCTCGAAGCGGGTCAGGCCTTCGAAAGCTTCGAGCTCGCCTGCCGAGCCCTGCAGCCACCTCAGACGCCAGCGCTTGGGAGCACTCGCGAGGCCGACCTTGCCCTGCTAGCTGGCCTCGCCTGCCTGGCGGCCGCCGTCGACCTGCGCCAGCAACGGCGCTACGAGGCCGCCGCCCAGACCCTGCGGCAGGGCCAGCACCTGCTGCAGCGGATGGGCCAGTTACCAGCCATTCGCCAGCAACTCAGCGACGAGCTCGATGGTTTGCGGCCCTACCGAGTGCTGGACCTACTCAGCCGCAACCTCACGGCTCAAGCGGAAAGGGCCGAGGGTCTGAACCTGCTTGAAGAGCTAGTGGCCCGCCGGGGCGGACTGGAGGGTTTCGGTGACCCGAGCATGGGCCCAGAAGAATTTCAGGCCTTTTTTAAGCAGATCCGTGCCTTCCTGACAGTGCAGGAGCAGGTGGATTTATTCAGTCGCTGGGCAGAAGCCTCTGCGGCTGCAGATTTTTTGGCGAGCACCGCCCTCACCGCCTCCGGCTTTGCCCAACGCAAGCCCGAGCGCATCGCCGCGGCCCGCGAGCGGCTGGAGGCCAGCGGTCAAGACGGACTGCAACCGCTGCTGGCCTGCCTGCATCTGCTGCTTGGGCAGGTGGAAAAAGCCAGCAGCGCCTTCGAGCAGGGAGCAACCCCCGAACTGAAGCGCTGGGCCGAGCAGCAAAGCAGTGACTCCTTAGCACAACTTTGCGCCTACTGCCGCGACTGGCTGGCGCGTGATGTGTTGCCCGGCTACCGCGATCTGGAGGCTGATCCGGATCTGGAGGCCTACTTCGCCGACCGCGATGTACAGGCCTATGTCGAGCAGCACGACAGCCCCTCAGCGCGATTGCCAGCTACCACCGAAAGCGCCTTTGGCTGGGACATGGGCTCAGCCCCGGTTAGCGCAGCCCCAGCCAGCCCCAGCGGCGGCTTCCCGGAACAGGAAGACGAAGACGAGCAGTGGGACTGGGACGGGACGTCTTGGCTAGAGAGCCTGCGGGAAGCCTGGGACAGCCATGGTCCCGCCTCCTGGATGGAGCGCATGCCCCACTGGCAGTGGCAGCGGCAGTGGAAGTGGCCGTCGCGCCGCACAACTACCGGAGTAGCCGTGGCAGCCGGGGTGGCACTGCTTGCCATCGCCTCGTTTGTGAGGCTGCGCTCTCCCGCCCCCGGCCCGGGCCGCACTCCCATCGCGGTGCAACCGGTCGCCCCACCAGCTGTTCCCATCAAGCCCACCCCTCCCGTTAAGGCCACCCCTGCCGCCGAGCCCAGCCTGCCCCTGCGGGAGGAAGCGCCGAGTGAAGCCCAGGTGCAGGCCCTGCTCGAAGCATGGCTCGACGCCAAGGCCGCAATCCTGGCAGGCAAAGACAGTCGCATTCCCCTGGAGGTGCTGGCCCGGCCAAGCCAGCTGGATCGACTCGGATCGGAGCGCGACGCCGACCAGGCCCGCGGCGAAACCCAGACCATCAGCACCGACATCACCAATCTGGTGATCAACGAGCGAGACGCCAACCGCATCGCCGCCACGGTGGGGCTGAGCTACACCGATCAGCGGCTCAACTCCAAGGGGGATCCTCAAGGCGAGCCCAGCAAGATGGAGCTTCGCAACCTCTATGTGTTTGGCCGCGACGGAGGTATCTGGCGCCTGGTGAGCTTCCAGAAAGCTCCCTGACCAGCCGGACTGGTTTTTACGATCGTTTGAATATGGGGCTCAGGCCCCAACCCCTGGCCCCGGAGTGGCACCGCGATGTTTGACGAGCTTTCCCAGCGATTTGAAGAGGCGGTTAAGAGCCTGAGAGGGCAGGCCTCGATCACGGAAACCAACGTGGAAGGCGCGCTCAAGCAGGTGCGTCGAGCCCTGCTGGAGGCGGATGTGAGCCTGCCAGTGGTTCAGGACTTCGTCGAGGAGGTGCGCCGCAAGGCCGTGGGCGCCGAGGTGGTCCGGGGCGTTAGCCCGGATCAGAAATTTATCCAGCTGGTGCACGAGCAGCTGGTTGAAACCATGGGAGGCGAGAACGCCCCCCTGGCCGCAGGAGGCAAACCCGGCGCGCCCTCGGTGGTGCTGATGGCCGGCCTGCAGGGCGCCGGCAAAACCACCGCCACCGCCAAGCTCGGCCTGCACCTCAAGGAACAGGGGCGCAAGGCCCTGCTGGTGGGAGCAGACGTCTACCGACCTGCCGCCATTGAGCAGCTAAAAACCCTGGGCGCCCAAATCGGCGTGGAGGTATTCAGCCTTGGCACCGAAGCCAAGCCCGAGGACATCGCCGCCGCCGGCATCGCCAAGGCCCGCGAGGAGGGCTTCGACACGGTGCTGGTAGACACCGCCGGCCGACTCCAAATCGACACGTCGATGATGGAGGAGATGGTGCGGATCCGTCAGGCCGTGCAGCCCGACGAGGTGCTGCTGGTGGTGGATTCGATGATCGGCCAGGAGGCCGCCGATCTCACCCGGGCATTCCACGAGCAGGTTGGCATCACAGGAGCCGTGCTCACCAAGCTCGACGGCGACTCCCGCGGCGGTGCGGCCCTTTCGATCCGCAAGGTGAGCGGTGCGCCGATCAAGTTCATCGGCACCGGCGAGAAGGTAGAGGCTCTCCAGCCCTTCCATCCCGAGCGGATGGCAAGCCGCATCCTCGGCATGGGCGACGTGCTCACCCTGGTGGAGAAGGCCACTAAGGAGGTGGAGCTGGCCGACGTGGCCCGCATGCAGCAAAAACTCCAGGAAGCCAGTTTCGACTTCTCCGACTTTCTCCAGCAGATGCGCATGATCCGGCGCATGGGCTCCCTGGGCGGGCTGATGAAGCTGATCCCGGGCATGAACAAAATTGACGACGGCATGCTCAAGCAAGGCGAGGTGCAGCTCAAGAAGATCGAGGCGATGATTGGCTCAATGACAGAGATCGAGCGCCAGCAACCGGAGCTGCTGGCCTCCCAACCCTCAAGAAGGCGCCGCATCGCCTCTGGCTGCGGCCACAGCTCGGCCGAGGTGGACAAGGTGCTGGCCGATTTCCAGAAGATGCGCGGCTTCATGCAGCAGATGACCCGCGGCGGCGGCATGCCCGGCATGCCAGGGATGGGGGGTATGCCTGGAATGCCAGGGATGCCTGGAATGCCTGGCCCCATGGGTGGCGGTGGCGTTGGCGGTGGCGGTGGGGCGGGGCAAAGAGTTGCCAAGCCCGCCAAGAAGCGCAAGGGATTCGGCCAGCTATGAGCACCCGACGGGGTACATTGCTTGTTTGGACACCTAGCGCAAGGCCACGATGATCAAGCTCCGCCTGAAGCGGTTTGGAAAGAAGCGGGAAGCGAGTTTCCGCCTTGTGGCCACTAACAGCACCTCTCGCCGCGACGGACGTCCGCTTGAGGAGCTGGGCTTCTACAACCCCCGTACCAAAGAGACCCGTCTCGACACCGAAGCGATCCGCACTCGCCTGGGCCAGGGGGCCCAACCCACCGACACGGTGCGTTCCTTGCTGGAGAAGGGTGGTCTGATCGAGAAGACAGTGCGCCCCGCCGAGGTTGTTGGCAAGCAGAAGCAGGCTGATGCCCGCGAAGCTGCAGCCAAGCAGGCTGCCAAGGAAGCAGCTGAGGCCAAGGCTGCCGAAGCTGCTGCTGCCGCCGAAGCCAAAGCAGCTGCCGAAGCTGCTGCTGCTGCTGAAGCCGCCAGTGCCGACGAAGCAACTACGGAAGCCGCAGCTACCGCCGAAGCTTGAGCTTTCGCCCCATGGCAGAGCCAAAGGGGGCCACAAGCTTTGCCATTCCCCTGCCCAATCCTGCCGCGGCTCTAGCCCTGGCAGGTGACGCCGAATCATCCACCCTGCACCAACTCGAAGCCCTCACCGGAGCTTCGCTAGTGCTGCGGGGGCTGGATTTGGTCATTCAGGCACCTCCTAGCCAGATGGAGAGAGCTGCGGCGTTGGTGGAATTGCTTCGCCCCCTGTGGCAGGAAGGCCAAGCCATCACCCAAGTGGATGTGCGGGTAGCAATGCAGGCCCTCGACACCGGCAGGAGCGCGGAGCATCAGCAAATGGGGCGCCAAGTGCTGGCCCGCAGCCAGAGTGGCAAATTGCTGCGCCCGCGCACCCTGCGCCAGCAGTCCTATGTGGAAGCTATGGAGCGCCACGACCTCACCATTGCCCTCGGCCCGGCGGGCACTGGCAAAACCTTTCTGGCCGCCGTTCAGGCGGTGCGCATGCTCACCGAGCGCAAGGTCGAGCGGTTGGTGCTCACTCGCCCGGCGGTTGAGGCGGGCGAACGGCTCGGGTTTTTACCGGGCGATCTGCAGCAGAAAGTTGATCCCTACCTGCGCCCCCTCTACGACGCCCTGCACGCCCTGCTTGGCACCGAGCGCACCGGTGCCCTGCTGGAAAAAGGGGTGATTGAAGTGGCCCCTCTTGCTTACATGCGCGGCCGCACCCTGGCCGACGCCTTTGTGATCCTCGACGAAGCCCAAAACACCACCACCGCCCAGATGCGGATGGTGCTTACCAGGCTGGGGGAACACTCCCGCATGGTGGTAACTGGTGATCCCACCCAGGTGGACCTGCCCTATGGGGTAAAGAGCGGCCTGCAGGAAGCTGCCCAGGTGCTGCAGGGAGTGGAGGGGGTGGCGATCTGCGAGCTCACCGCGGCTGACGTGGTGCGCCACCCGCTAGTGCAGCGGCTGGTGGAGGCCTATGCCGATCGCGATGCCACCAAGCTGGCGCCTGCCGTTAAAAGGCGATTCGATAGCCCGTGCAGTGAGCCTGAACCATGAACAAGGCAGAGCGCCTGCGCATCCCCGCCGAAATCGCCATAGCGGCTTTGGTGGCTTACATGCTCGGCTACTGGTTCACAAATCTGTTCCCGGGCTACTTACCCAAGATCGGCGGGCTTTGGTCGGCGATCTCTGCGATCGTGGTAACCCAGGCCACCCGCAGGGAGACAACCTCCTCAGCCTCGCTGCGAATTTTGGGTTCAGCCATAGGCGCCGGCACCAGTGCCATCTACCTGACGCTGCTTCCCTTTCACCCCCTGGGCATGGCCGTGGCAATCTTCGCCACAGTTGCGCTCTGCGCAGCGATCAATGTGCCCAGCCATGGCCGCCTCGCAGCGATCACCGTGATCGTTGTGATGGTCACCGGCAGCCTGGATCCTAAGCTGAGTCCGGGGCTAAATGCCCTGCTGCGCTTGGCTGAATCATTCATCGGCACCGGCGTTGCGGTGCTCGCGGCGGGGCTCTGGCCTAGCTCAAACAACCAGGTCGGTGGCGATTCCTGAAGCCCAGGCGCCAAACCTGAGCCCAATACCGATAGGGAGATCCGCACCAACGGCAGCCAGCAGGGCCTCCCGTTGCCTGCACATCACTGGCAGGATATAGAAACTTCGAAACCACTGGTGCGCCATGCCGGCCAGCAGCAATTTTCAACAGGCCATTCGTGAGGCCCAATCAAGCGCCCTAGTGGGCCCCAATGTGGTCAACAAGGCCCTGCCCTATGTGGGCGGCGGCATGGTGCTCACCGCCGGTGGGGTGATGGGAGGCCTGGCCCTGATGGCCAGCAGCCCAGCCCTGTTCATGCCCCTGTTCTGGGTGGCCCTGATCGGCAACTTCATCCTGTTCTTCGTGGCCCAGAATGTGGCCCTGAAGGGCAACAACAACACTGCCCTGCCGCTGCTTACGGCCTACAGCCTGATCACCGGCTTCACCCTCAGTGGCATCGTTGCCTACGCCGTAAGTGCCGCTGGTGTAGGCGCCATCGGCACAGCCACCCTTGCTACGGGCATCACTTTTGTGGTGGCCTCAGTGGTGGGTCGCCGCATGAGCGACAACATCGGCCAAGCCCTGAGCGGCGTAGTGGGTCTGGGCATCCTCGGCCTGCTGATCGCCATGGTCGTGCAGATCATCGGTGGCATTTTTGCCCCAGGCGTTTTCAGCGGCGGCACCTTCGAGCTGCTGATTGCAGGTTTCGGCACGGTGCTGTTCGTAGGCGCAGCCTTCGTCGACTTCTACACGATGCCTCGCACCTACAGCGACGACCAATATCTGGCCGGCGCCTTGGGGATGTATCTCACCTACATCAACCTATTCATCTTCATCCTGCGCCTGATCATTGCCCTCCAGGGC
Source organism: Cyanobium sp. WKJ7-Wakatipu (assembly GCF_024345355.1). Lineage (NCBI taxonomy): Bacteria > Bacillati > Cyanobacteriota > Cyanophyceae > Synechococcales > Prochlorococcaceae > Cyanobium > Cyanobium sp. WKJ7-Wakatipu. The sequence goes on along the minus strand of NZ_JAGQAY010000006.1, from coordinate 32,386 downwards.
GGCGGCCGCCGCGACTGAGCTTCAATCCAGCAACTTCAGCGCCCCCAAAGGGGCGCTTTTTTTATGGCTGAGCCTGTGGCTTGGGCGGTGGCTTGGGCAACGCCGATGTCACGTCCCGCAGCGGATGGGTTGCGCTGCCCCAACCAGCAAGCGGCAATTCAGGCGGGTTACCTGGGCTTAAGCGGGCAGCAGAGTTAAACCAAGCCAACATCAGAGCCCGAAGGGGGCCCCCGGACTCGCCCCTGGGCGAACGCAAATTGAAGTGATCGGCGTTCTCAGCCAGCACCAGGCGATGGCCACTGGCGCCGCCCCGGGTGGCCCTGGCCATGGGCTCGATCGCCTCGGGCCCGGGCGGAACCACCCAGTCGCGGCTACCGCTGATCACCAGCACCTTCGCCTTCATGCTGCCGGCGGAATCGACATCAAATAGCAAGCGCATCGGCGGACTTACCGCAATGGCAGCAGCCACCCGGGTGTCTACCAGAGCGGCACTATCCGCCGAACCAACGAAGTTGCACTGCAATATCCAGCTGAGATTGCGGGAGGGGTCGCGCACCTCATCGCAAAGCTGCTGAAGTTTGGTAGTGATGGGCCGGGCCCCAGCCAGCTGCAACGCAGTGGTCGCCCCCCAGGAATGGCCTGCCACCAGCACCGCCTGGGTGTTCACCGGTCGGCGCAAGGCGAGCCGCCCCTGGGCGGCGGCATCGATCACGGCCGACACATCTTTTGGCCGCAGAGCCAGCTCAGACGGACTAGGAGGCGGCTGCTTGCCGGCCAGCATGGCTCGCTGCTGGCTTTGATCGCTGCCTGGGTGGCGGGGCAGCACCACGGTGTAGCCATGGCTAGCCAGGTGGGCTGCCCAGCCCTCGAAGTTGCTGGGGTCATCCCAAAGCCCGTGGGAAATCACCACCAGTCGATTTGGCGCCGCTCCAGATCCGGTTGGCTCGAGCACCACCAGAGCCAACGGCTCCGGGCGATGGCCAACGACGATTTTTAATTCCTGGCGGGCAACAGAAAGGGGCCCTGCCTCCTGCAGTGGTCCAGCACTGCCCACAGCCGGGATGGAGGCAATCAGCTTTTCAGCTGAGCGGCGTTGGTCTCGAAACCGCTGAATTGAAAATCCCAACCGGCCCAGCTCCACCGTGACGCTCTGGCCTGGTAGCTGCTCGATCACATCCAGCAGGGTGATGCCCCCCTTGGCGGCAGACCGCTCCATGGCTTGCTCAAACTGAGCCGGATCGAGCGGATCAGGCAAGCCATCGATATCGCCTAGGGCCCCCACCAACAGCAGCACCTGATCAAGCAGCGGTGAACCCTGGGCCTTGCGAATAACCGCCTTGGCCTCAAAAGGCAGGTTTGAGTTCACCACAGCCTTGAGCCTGCGGCCAATCTCGCCTCGGGTGGCACGGTCGAGCTCGGCCAGATCGCTGTCGCCGGAAATCAATGCTTCCGGACTGCGCAGTTCAGCGACCCTGATGCTGAAGTCTGTCTCAAGCAGAGGCAGCCGCAAATTGATGGTTTCAATCGCCCTGGCCGGCGCCGGTCCCAGCAAGGCGGCGGCACCGATTCCCGTGGCCAGAATGGATAAAGCCCGGGATCTGAAGGGGCGATTCATGGGCAGAAGCGACGGCGGGGCAGTTAGGTCATCTTGGCCCGTTTCAAGCCTCAGCCACAGCTTCGACTGCGGCGGCGATCGAGCTCCGCTGCTCGGCGTCGTAGCCCCAGCGATCTAGAAAGGCGACGTCTTCTCCCTGCCCGGCGGTAGCCGCCAGCAGGATTTCCAGCCGCTCCTTAACGGCCTGAGGCTCAAGGCTCCGCAGCAGTTCGGTGCAGCGGGCTTGCACCCGCTCCGAAGCCCCCTGCTGGCTGGAATCGCCAGCACGTTGATGGTGCAGGGCCATCGCCGTACTCATGGCCAGGTTGCGGGCCGAGAGATCGACGACGCCCTCGCCTGCCAGCCGCAGCTGCAGCAGCAGGGTTTCGGGCAGGCGGTCCATCAGCGGGCAGTCGCCGGCCAGGCTCACAACAAAAAAGCCCCGGGCACCATCGCGGCTAGCCACCAGCTCAGCCACCCGGTCGGCAAGTACTTCATCACTGAGTTCGCCGTGCTCCCACAACGCCAGCCACTGGGCCGTGATCTCCATGGCCTGCTGAAAAGTTGGTTCGGCAGCAGTCATTGCGGTGAATAGGGCACAACCAGAAAGCCAGCCTATGGACTCTGCCGAGGCAGCAAGGTTGGCCCTGCCGGCTGCCAGGCTGGTGTTATGGAGTTTCCCACGACCATCCCGGCCCTGCCCACGAGCCCTGAAGGCTTTCGCTCCGGCTTCGTGGCGCTGATCGGCCGGCCAAACGTGGGTAAATCCACCCTGCTCAACCAGCTGGTGGGCGAAAAGGTGGCGATCACCTCGCCCGTTGCCCAAACCACCCGCAACCGGCTGCGGGCGATCCTCACCACCGAAACAGCCCAGCTGGTGCTGCTAGATACGCCGGGTATCCACAAGCCCCACCACCTGCTGGGGGAGCGACTGGTACAGAGCGCCCGCCGCGCCATCGGGGAAGTGGATGTGGTGCTGCTGCTGGTGGATGGCAGCGAGCCGGCTGGCCGGGGCGATGGCTTCATCGTGGAGATGTTGCAGCACTGCAGCGCACCGGTACACCTAGCCCTCAACAAAAATGACCTGGTGGATCCGGCCCGGACCGAGGAGCTAGCCCAGAGCTACCGCGAGCTGGTGCCGGGCTGGCCCCTGCATCCGGTGAGCGCCTTGAACGGCGCGGGTACCAGCGAGTTGGTGGCAGCTCTGGCAGCCGACCTACCGGAGGGTCCCCACCTATACCCACCGGATGCGGTGAGCGATCAGCCCGAGCAGTTGCTGCTGGCGGAGTTGATCCGCGAGCAGGTGTTGCACCAGACCCGCGAGGAGATTCCCCACTCGGTGGCGGTGCAGATCGAGCGCATCGTCGACGACGGGCCGCGCACCGCCGTGCTGGCCACGGTGTTGGTGGAGCGCAGCAGCCAGAAGGGGATCCTGATCGGCAAAGGGGGCCGCATGCTTAAGGAGATCGGCAGCGGCGCCCGCCAGCAGATGCAGAAATTGATCGACGGGCCGGTGTATCTGGAGCTGTTCGTGAAGGTGGTGCCCAATTGGCGCCGCAGCGCCGCGCGCTTGAGCGAACTGGGCTACCGGGGGGAGTAACACCTGCTTAGCCGCCTTACCGGCTAAGCCGAAGCAATGCAAGTGAACCTCCACGACGCCAAAACCAATCTCTCCCGGTATGTGGAGCAAGCGCTCGGCTTTCTTCAGGGGTCTGAGGTTCTGGACTGCGACCTCAAAGCCGAGCTGCTGCTCTGGCTGGCCATCGCCCCTGAGCGCCTACCGGCAACGTTGCGTGGCACCCTCATGGACCGCCGCTTACCCATGCTGTACAGCGTGGTGAGCCTCTGGGAAGTGGCGATCAAAACCTCCCTCGGCAAACCTGGATTAGTCGTCGACGCTGCTCAATTGCGTGACGGACTGAAGCAGCAGGGCCACCAGGTGATCTGGATGGGCGACGGCGGGGCAGGCGGCTGAGAGAATCACGCCCATGAGCGAGCCCAGACCCAACACCGCCCCATTTCCTCCCGAAGAAATCGGAGTCTTCCTACGCCTCTGCGCCGGCGAATGGATGGGCCTGCGCAGCCAGTTCGCCCTCGGCGAGGTAGATGCCGGCGATGACGACGACGACGGCTGGCACACAAGCGACCGCGGCGAGCTGGTGGTGGCCTTTCTCGAGGCCGAGACAGCTGGTGGGGCGGGCAGCCTGCAAGTGGGCAAGAAAGATGCGGTGGCCCAGCAGCAGCTGCACTTCGACGCCGAAGGTGGCTTCCGCAGCGGCGAGCAGCAGGGCCGCTGGCAGCTCTGGCCCGACGGCAGCCTGGAGCTGGTGATCACAGGTGATGGTCGGGAGGTGCGCGAGCGAATCTGGTTCACCAAGCCCAATCTGAGGCTGCGCTCCACAGTGGAAACCAGCGCTGATGGCAGCCCCGGCCGGGCCAGCTTCAGCTCCGAGATCCGCCGGGTGCGCCGGCCCAGCGTGCCCGCGAGCTGAGCTGATGCGTCTCGATGTGGTGAGCCTGGCGCCGGAGGCCTTTGCGCCACTGCTGGGTCTGGGGGTGATCGGCCGGGCCTTTGCTGCCGGCATCGCCGCGCTCCACACCCACAACCCCCGCGATTTCGCCACCGACAAATACCGCAAAGTCGACGACGAGCCCTACGGCGGCGGCGCCGGCATGGTGCTCAAACCAGAGCCGGTATTTGCGGCGGTGGAGGCGATCCCGGTGCTGCCGCGGCGGCGGGTGCTGCTGATGAGCCCCCAGGGCAAGCCCCTGCAGCAGAGTGATCTGCGCCGCTGGGCTAGCGGCTACGACCAGCTGGTGCTGATCTGCGGCCACTACGAAGGATTCGATGAACGCATCCGCTCCCTAGCTGATGAGGAGGTGTCGATCGGCGACTTTGTGCTCACCGGCGGCGAGCTGCCGGCGGCGGTGATCATCAACGGTGTAGTGCGGCTGCTGCCCGGCACCGTGGGTACCCAGGCCTGCCTCGAGGAGGAGAGCCACAGCGCCCTACTGCTCGAGCATCCCCACTACACCCGTCCCGCCAACTTCCGGGAGCTGGAGGTGCCGGCGGTGCTGCGCAGCGGCGACCATGGCGCCATCGCCCGCTGGCGCTTTGAGCAGCAGCAGCAGCGCACCGCCGAACGCCGGCCGGATTTATTCGGGCGCTGGCAGGCGCAGCAGCAACTCCAGCAGTAGAAACAGCAAACTGGGCTCAGCCTCCGGTTGCCTTAACACCGATGCTGCTCAGCACCACCTCCAGCCTTGAAGGCCAGCCGATACGGCACTACCTGGGCCTAGTGCACGGCGAAACCATTTTGGGCGCCAATATCTTTCGCGACATCCTGGCCTCAATCCGCGACCTAATCGGCGGGCGGGCTAGGTCCTATGAGGTCACTCTGGAGCGGGCCCGGGAGATGGCACTGCAGGAACTAGGCAGGCGCGCTCGATTGCTGGGAGCCGATGCGGTTGTGGGGGTGCGGGTGGACTACGAGGTGCTGGGACAGGCGGGTGGAATGTTGATGGCTTGCGCCATCGGCACTGCCGTAAGGCTCGAGGCTGCTGGGGATTGGGCTTCTGGGGATAGGGGCCTACCACCGCCGCCGCTGCCACCTCAACCCTGACCCTGCTGCAGACCCCGCAACGCCGTGAGTAGGGCTGCCGGACTCTGGGGATCCACCATCAGCACACTGCCTCCAGGCGCATGGGCCATCTGCTCGCCCATGGCCATCCAGTCTCCGGCCAGCAGCAAACGCATCGCCTCGGCGGCCTGGGGGTTGGCCTGCATCGCCTCCGCCAGCCGACTGGCCGCATCGGCCCTGGCCTGGGCCAGCAGGGTCTGCTGCTTGGCCTGGGCTTCGGCATCCAGCAGCAGGGCCTCCGCCCGGCCCCGGGCCGCATTCACCTGGGAGTCGCGCTCCCCTTCCGAACGCAGGATCGCCGCCCGCTTCTCCCGCTCGGCCGTCATCTGCTGCTCCATCGCCTGCTGCACGCCCCGGGAGGGCTGGATATCGCGTAGCTCCACCCGCGTCACCTTCACGCCCCAGGGATCGGTGGCCTGATCCAGCTCCTTCATCAACACCTCATTCACCTCTTGGCGGGTAGTGAAGGTTTGGTCGAGGTCGAGCTTGCCCATCTCGGCGCGGATCTGGGTCAGCACCAGGTTCACCATGGCCGCCTGCAGGTTGTCGACGGCGTAGTAGGCGCGGGCGTGCTCCAGCAGCTGCCAATAAACAACCGCATCCACCTCGATGCCGACGTTGTCGCGGGTGATGCACTGCTGGGGCGGGATATCGAGCACCCGCTCCTTAAGTGATTCATGGCTCACCACCTTCTCGAGCACCGGCAGCACCAGGGACAGGCCCGGCTGCAGCTGGCGGTCGTATTTGCCAAGGCGCTCCACCAGGCGCGACTGGCCGCCGCTGGTGACCTTGACGCTGCTAACGCCCAGCAGGGCCATCAGCACCAAGGCGGGCAGGGAGAGCAGAGCTTCCACGGCGGAAATCCGAGCAGGAGGTGCCAACGCTAGTCAGCATGGGCGGGCTGAACCACCCACGCCCGTCGCGCCGCCATGGCTCCCGTGTCGCTCCTCTGGCTGCTGCTGGCCACCGGCCTGCTGCTGCTTGCCCTGGCGGGTGCTGAGGTGGATGGCCTGCTGCCGGCGGCGGTGGTAGCTCTGGTGTTGTCAGTGGCGACGGCCTTGTTACCCCTGCCGCCCCTGCTGCAGCTAGGGCTACTGGCGGGCCTCACCTGCCTGGGGGTGTTGGGTCTGCGGCGCTGGTCGGCACGGCAGCGCCACCGCAGCCTGCCGCCAGCGGAAAATGCCACGGTGCTGAGTGGCTTCAACGGCAGCGATACGGGTCGGGTCCGCTGGCACGGCCAAAGCTGGAGCGCCGTCAACCTGGGCAGCAGCCAAGCCCTCAGCCCGGGTGCGGTCGTGACCGTGCTGGGCCGCGAAGGCAATCAGCTGCAGGTGCTGGGGCCTGGGTGAGATTGGGTCTTGGTTTAGATACAGCCCTAGGTGAGACTGGGACCAAGCACCCCCACTCCATGCAACTGCGCATCGGCAACGGCTACGACATCCACCGGCTGGTGCCCGGTCGGGCGCTGATCCTGGGCGGCCAGCGCCTGGAGCATCCCGCCGGCCTGGGGCTTGATGGCCACAGCGATGCCGACGTGCTGGTGCACGCAATCATGGACGCCCTACTGGGGGCCCTTTCCCTGGGTGACATCGGCCTCTATTTCCCGCCGGACGACCCGCAGTGGCAGGGGGCCGACAGCCTGGAGCTGCTGGAGCAGGTGGTGGCCCTGGTGATGGAGCGGGGTTGGAGCGTGGTGAATGTGGATTCAGTGCTAGTGGCCGAGCGGCCCAAGCTCAAGCCCCACATCGCCGCGATGTGTTCTGCAATCGCCTCCCGCATGGGGCTGACAGCCGATCAGGTGGGTGTCAAAGCCACCACCAACGAGCAGCTGGGGCCTGAAGGCCGCGAAGAGGGCATCTCCTGCCACGCCGTGGTCCTGCTGCAAAAACCGTGAGCCGCCTCTGGCAGTCCAGCTTTTCTAAGTTTGTGAGATCAATATTGCTTCTAGGGATGACCCTGGTGCTGCTCTCCAGCCAAGCCAGCCCGGTGCACGCGGCCTTTACCGAGCCCGATGGCTCCTACGACGTGGTGGTGGTGGAACACCTGCGCCTGAAGGTGCCTGCCGAGGGCCGCCAGGCCTGGCTTGAGGCGGAACGGGGCAGCTGGGAACCATGGCTGGCCCAGCAGGAGGGCTTCCTCGATCGCCAGCTGCTCTGGGATCCCGTCACCGAGGAGGGCACCCTGCTGATCCGCTGGGTCGATCGGGAGCACTGGAAGGCGATTCCGCCGCAAGCGGTGCAGGCGGTGCAGGAGCGCTTCGAGCAGCTGGCCCAGGCGGCCACCGGCCAATCGCAAGGCAACCCCTTCCCGCTGGTGTTTGAAGGTGAGCTGCTGCCGGCATGAGCCGCATCAGCGCAGACCAGGCCACCTACGTGCTCGGCAGCCATGCCGAAGAGAGGGCCAGCCTCTGGGTGACACCGGTATTGGTGGAGATGGTGTGGGAGCGGCTATGAACGGCAGCCCGGAGCATCGGCTCGACCTTGGCCGCCGCCAGCGGCTGGGGATGGTGGAGGCGATCTGGGGCGAACACAAAAGTGCCGAGCAGATAGCCCGGATCCTGGAGGAGCTGCATAGGGCAGGAGAGCTGGCGCTTGTGACCCGCGTCTCCCCTGAGAAGGCTGAAGCGATGGCAGCACTGCTAGGGCGGGAGCGAGGGGAGGCCTGGCTTCTGCAGCACCATCCCCAGGCCCGCTGTCTCAGCGCCGGGCTCCTACCAAGACCAGAATCAAGGCTTGGTCGGGTAGCGGTGCTAAGCGGCGGCACCAGCGATTTACCGGTGGCGGCCGAGGCCCAGCTGGCCCTGACCTGCCATGGCATCGCCACCGAACTGGTGCTGGATGTGGGCGTGGCGGGGCTGCACCGGCTGCTGGAGCGCCTCGAAGACCTGCGTCATGCCGATGTGCTGATCGCCTGCGCTGGTATGGAGGGAGCCCTGCCCACCGTGCTGGCCGGGCTGCTGCCCCAGCCGGTGATTGGAGTGCCAGTGGCGGTGGGCTACGGCGTAAGTGCCGGTGGCGTGGCCGCCCTACACGGCATGTTGGCCAGTTGCGCCCCCGGGCTCACGGTGGTCAACATCGACAACGGTTATGGCGCCGCCATGGCAGCCCTGCGGATCCTGGGCTGCGGGCCCGGGCGCTCAGCAGCCTGGACGCAGGGGAGTTGAGCCTGGCTGCTCAATCTCGAGCACCGCTTGGATCCAGAGCTGCATCGAGCGGGGTAAGAGTCCCTGCTCGTAGCGCTCGATGGCCTGCAGCAGCACCGCTGTATTAACCCAGGTTGGCGAGCGACGCAGCATCAAACCAGCCGGCACTCAGCGCAGTGTGGGTAGCTAGCCAGGCAGGGGCAAGGGGACAAGCAACGATCTCCCCTCGCCGTTTGGGACTCGAACCAGGACAACAGTCCTAGAGGTGTTGGAGCTGGGGGTAGGCCGTCAGCAATTCTTCGGTGCTCAGCACTTCACCGGCCCCTTCCGGCTGCCAAATCACCTCGATCGCCAGTAGATCAGCGGCACCGACGGCGCCGAGCTGCTGCAGCGAATCACGCACCTGGTCCGCACTGCCCGAACCCTTGAGAGCAAGCCGTCTGCGGCTTGCTACCAGCAGGGTGACGGCAATGAAATCGCTACTGGCATCGCTATCTCCCGCAGCCACGCTGTCATCGCTAAAGCGCTTGCCGCCCACATTGGTTGTGACCTCCCGCTGCAACTTGCTGCGCTCCGTCATCGAGAGGCGATTGAAGGTGGATTCGGCACTAGCAAAAGGCACCTGACCCACCTCTGAATTGGCATAGACCCAGAGGTCTGGGTGGCGAAGCAGAGCCAAGGTGGTCTCTTGAAGCAGGGCTTGGAGGCCCGCCGCATGGCTGGTGTCAGCGCTGCCAGCTAGACGGCGCAGATCGGTTTGAAGCTGGCGGGCCGATGCCAGCAGCCCAACCTGCAGCTGGCTGATCGTGACGGGGCCATCGGGGCGGCCGCCGCCCACCAGATCGCCGCGGCTGCCGGAAATTGCTGGCCCCTGGCCGCCACCGCCGCCACCTCGCACCGCGTTGAGCAACAGACCTCCCACGGCCATCAGCACAAGGAAACCGAACAGGCCGCCACCACCGAAACCAAACATTGGAATCAGGAAGGGAAAGCCGATCCCCCCTCCCCCGTAGCCACCGCGGTAGCCGCTGTTGTAGCCACCACCACCTCCGTAGCCACCACCGCCATAGCTCCTCGGCATCGAGGGGGCCGAGCGGAAGCTGCCGCCACCGATGCGGCCGCCACTGGCGGCCCAGCTGGGGCTGGGGTGCACCACCAACAGGCTCAGGGCCAACATCGGCACGGCCAACAAGCTGAAACAGCGCCGCAAAATCAAACGGGTTGAAAGCGCCAAGGCGCTGAAAGCAATTGGTCGAAATCTAGGAACCACCGCCCACAATGGTGACCACCTCCAGCACATCGGATTCCACCACCGGCTGGGCGGGCCAGAGCTGTCTGGGCAAAATCGTGCCGTTGAACTCCACCACCACCAAGCGGGGTTGATAGCCCAGCTCCAGCAGGGCCTGCTCCAAATTGAGCCCGTCTGAGCAAACTCGCTGATCGCCGTTTACCTGCAGGGTGATCACAGAGCCGGCGCCTCAAGTGCTGCCAGCAGCTCGGCGGTGGCGGCAGCCGGATCAACCGCCTCGGTGATCGCCCGCACCACCGCAATCCGCTGGGCTCCAGCAGCCCGCACCGCAGCCACCTTGCTGGCCTCCAGCCCGCCGATGGCAAAGAAGGGGATCGGACTAGCCGCCGCGGCCTGGCGCACGTAATCGAGCCCCACCGGCTCCCGGCCGGGCTTGGTGGGGGTGGCCTCCACCGGGCCGACTCCGAGGTAGTCGCAGCCATCGCTGACCGCCTGCTGCAGCTGGTCCAGGGCATGGGTGCTGCGGCCAATTAACCGATCGGGGCCCAGCAGCTGGCGCGCCACCGCCGGCGGCAGATCCCCCTGGCCCAAGTGCACCCCATCGGCCTCCACCGCCAGGGCAATATCAATTCGATCATTCACCAAAAACAGGGCGCCATGGGCGGCGCAGAGTTGGCGCAGGGCCCGGGCCTGGCTGAGTTTTTGCAGGTCATCGAGACCGGCAGCCTCCTTGGCGCGGTATTGCACCAGGCGTACCCCGGCCCCCAGGGCGGCGGCCACCACCCCCTCCAGGTTTGGCACTGGCGAGGTAACTAAATAAAGGCGGCAGCTAGCCAGCAGCTCTCGGCGGCCCGCCCCGCCCTCAGCGGCCAGACGACAGGCCTGCAACAAATCAACTTCCAGGTCGTAGAGCAGATAGCGCAGAGCTGAGGCCTCCTCCGCCAGAAGGGGATCACTGCTGCGCCCAAATTCCTCCAGCACCCGCAAAGCCTCCTGCACCCGGCCGGCATTGGCACCCACCACGGCGCTGGGGCTGGATCGCTCCGCTTGGGCCGGATGGCCGAGGCCCGCGGCCGGATCGGTAGCGGTGTGGCGCGCAAATTTGTAGGCATCGCGATGCAACCGGCCGAGCCGCTGGCGCATGTCCTTGGTGCGCACCACCAAATCGCCCCGATCGAGGCCAAAGCGGGCCCAATCTTCCAGCACCCGCAAGCCCTCCCGAGCCCGATCGAGGTTGGCATCGAGCAGCCGGTCGCGAGCTGGGCTGGAGGAGCTGTCTAGGGTGAGATCCATCACACAATGGGCCAATGGCAGGCGAGCCAGGCAATCCAAATCGGGCCAATTCCGACAGCCCGATGCTGGTGCTGATTTCAGGGATTCTGCTGCTCGGCGGGATCGCAACCTTCATTGGCTGGGGCCTCACCCACGCCTATCCCGGCGCTTAAGGCGCGGGCCAGCTGGGCATCGGCGGCAATCTGGGCTGCGAGCTGCTCAAAGCTGGCGAAGGTTTGCTGGCGGCGCAGCAGTTGCAGCGGCTCCACCACCAGCTCCAATCCCTCAAGCTCCAGCTGTCGATCGAGCAGGTGCACCTCCACCGCCGAAGGGGCGGTGGGATCCACCGTGGGCTGGGGGCCGAGGTTCATCACCGCCGGCAGCATCGGGCCGCCGGCCACCGATGCCATGGCTGCATAAACCCCCTCCAGCGGCAAAAACTTGCGGCCATCCACCTGCAGGTTGGCGGTGGGCCAACCGAGTTGCTTACCAAGCCCGCGGCCACGCACCACCAGCCCACTGAAGCGATAGGGACGCTCCAGCAAGCGGCGGGCCTCCGCCAGATCTCCGGCCCCTAGGGCCCGGCGGATGCGGCTGCTGCTCACCCGCTCCTCGCCATCCCAGAGCATCGGCAGCACCTCCACCTCGATGCCGTGACGGGCACCAATCACCGCCAGGGCCTGACTGTCGCCGCTGCGGCCGGCCCCGAAGCGGAAGTTGTCACCCACGGCGACCCGCTGGGCCGCCAGCTGGCCCACCAGCACCTGCTCCACGAAGGCCTCGGGGCTGAGAGCGGCAAGCTCCCGGCTGAAGGGCACCAGCACCAGCTGCTCAATGCCCAGGGGCTCCAGCAGATGCAGCTTTTCAGCGGGCAGGTCGAGCCGCAAGCGCGCCTCGCCGTGCAGCACCTCGCGGGGATGGGGCCAAAAGCTCACCACCGTGGGAATCGCCGCCGCTTCGTTGCCAGCCGCAGCAGTTACTGCCGCGATGACGCGGCGATGGCCCTGATGCAGGCCATCAAAGCTGCCGAGGGCGATGGCCGTGGGGCGCAGGGCCTCCTGGGGGGATCGCAGGGGTATCAACGCTACGGAACCCAAAGGCAACGGGAGCCAAATCGATCCTCCCATGGCACCTTTGGTTCACCCATCTGGATGGCTGAATGGCTGACCGCCTCGACCTGCAGCTAATCGCCGCGGCATTGCGGCGCCTGGGCTGGATTCGGCTCTGGTCCCAGGTGGTGCTGGGGGTGGTGGTGGTTGGGGTGCTGCTTTTCAACAACATCGGCGGCCGCCTGGCGGCCAATTCAGCCCGCGCCCTCGGCCTGGGGCCTGGCATCTCGCTCACCACCATCGCCTTCCTGCTGCTGCTCTGGTGCATCTGGCAGAGCTGGCTGGTGGTGCGCTGCGGCCGGGCCCTCAATTCGCCGGTGCGGCCCAGCAAGGGTGAAACCTCGCGGCTGATCAAGCGGGGCGTGCTGGCCGACCTGGCCGGCATCACCCTGGCGGTGCTGGGCTATCAGTCGCTGGCCGGCAGCCTGTTTGTGCAGGCCTCCCAACAGGTGCCAGGCTTCTTTGGTGCCCAGATCCAGGCAACCCCTGGCGTGGCTGGGCGAGTGATCGGTCTACCGATCACCTCGATCGAGATGTTGGCCGTGCTGGGCAACACCCAGGTGCTGTTTGCCCATCTGATCGGGCTCTGGATCAGCCTCTGGCTGCTGCAGCGGGTTTACCGCACAGCCTGATTAAAGGCCGCTCACCAAACCGGCAGATCAGCCGTGCGGCCGCGCCAAAAAATATCCGGTTGGAGCGGCGTCAGGGAGACACCACCGGCATTGATCTGGGCCACATCGGTGGGCCAGGCCGCCGGCCCCGACACCTGAGCCTCCAGATCGTTGACCACCTCCCCCGCCAGCCAGTAGTAGCTGCGGCCGCGGGGGTCTACCCGCTGCTCGAACTGGTCGGTGTAGCGACGCACCGCTGAATTACACCAGCGCAGCTCTCCAATCGCCTCAGCCGGCCGGGGCGGCACATTGAGATTGAGCAACATGTTGCTGGGCCAACCCTCCGCCAGCATCCGCTCAGCCACATCGAGGGCGAGGCGTGCCGCTGGCGCAAATTGGCGCCATTGAAAGTCGGCACTACTTACTGCCAGGGCGGGGAGGCCCTCAATCGTGCCCTCCATCGCCGCACTCACCGTGCCGGAATACAGCACATCTGTGCCCAGGTTGGGGCCGTGGTTGATGCCGGAGAGCACCAGATCCGGCCACTCATCCAGCAAGGAAAACAGGGCCAGCTTGACGCAGTCCGAGGGGGTGCCGCTGCAGGCCCAGGCCTGGACGCCATCATCGAACAACTCATCAGCCCGCTCCGCCCGTATTGGGGTCTGCAGGGTGAGACCGTGGCCCGTAGCGGAGCGCTCCTGGTCAGGACACACCACACTCACCTGGTGGCCGCGGGCCAGGGCCGCATTGGCCAGAGTTCGAATGCCTTCAGCGAAGACCCCGTCGTCGTTGCTGATCAGGATCTTGAGCGGTGCCATCGGGCCTAACGCCATTTAGCCGCAAGGTAACTGGGGCGGCTCCTTACAGTCAGTAATCCCTCTGCCCCTGCCGTGAGCGCCACCGTTTCCCTGCAGCAGCTCACCGACCAGCTCCAGGCGCTGGAAAGCCAGGCTGCAGCAGAGATCTCCACCGCCAGCACCGCTGCTGAACTGGAAGAACTTCGCGTGGGACTGCTCGGCAAGAAGGGGCGCCTTTCTGGCGTGCTTGGCGCTATGGGCAAGCTGCCTGGCGATGAGCGGCCCCTGATCGGCCAAAGGGCCAACGTGCTCAAAGAGCAGGTGCAGGCGCTCCTTGGCGAGCGGCTTACGGCAGTGAAAAGCGCAGCCATGGCCGAGCGTCTCGCCGGCGAAACCATTGACGTAACTGCGGCCTGCAGCTTCACGCCGCCTGGCCACCGCCACCCCTTAATCAGCACGATCGAGGAGATCGTCGACATCTTTGCCGGCCTGGGATATCGGGTATCGGAGGGGCCTGAGATCGAGAGCGATTACTACAACTTCACGGCCCTCAACATCCCCGAGCATCACCCCGCCCGGGACATGCAGGACACCTTTTATCTGGGCGATAGCCAACTGCTACGCACCCACACCTCGCCGGTGCAGATCCGCTACCTGGAGAACAACCCACCGCCAGTGCGGGTGATCGCCCCAGGGCGGGTGTATCGCCGCGACGCCGTGGATGCCACCCACTCGCCCGTGTTCCACCAGGTGGAGGTCCTGGCGATTGATGAGGGGTTGGACTTCAGCCACCTGCGCGGCACCGTCACGGCCTTCCTGCAGCAGTTTTTCGGCGACCTGCCAGTGCGCTTTCGGGCCAGCTACTTCCCCTTCACCGAACCCAGCGCCGAGGTGGATGTGCAGTGGCGTGGCCGCTGGCTGGAGGTGATGGGCTGCGGCATGGTCGACCCCGCCGTGCTCACCGGTATGGGCCTCGATCCAGAGCGCTGGAGCGGCTTCGCCGCTGGCCTGGGCGTCGAGCGCTTCTGCATGGTGCGCCACGGCATCGACGACATTCGCCGGCTCTACACCAGCGACCTGCGCTTCCTGGAGCAGTTTTAGTTGGGCGGTTTGATTGGAGCCCCATAAACTCGGGCAGCCCCTCGCTTCCCGATCGGTGCCCCGCGTCGGACTGATCGTGAATGACGGCAAGGACCTCGCCCTGTCCACCGCCGACACCATCGAGGCGCGCTTTACGGCGGCTGGCTATGGCGTGGTGCGGGTTAGCAGCTCCGGCGGCATGGTGGGTTTCGCCAACCCCGACCAGCACCTGCGCACCCGGGGCTATGCGGCCTGCGTGCCGGCCGGCTTCGACCGGGATCTAAGCCTGGCGGTGGTGCTGGGCGGCGACGGCACCGTGCTTTCAGCCGCCCGTCAAACGGCTCCGGTTGGCATCCCGATCCTCACCATCAATACGGGCCATCTGGGCTTTCTGGCGGAGGCCTACCTGCACCAGCTGGAGGGGGCCCTGGAGCAGGTGCTCTCCGGCGAGTGGACGGTGGAGGAGCGCACGATGCTGATCGTCAGCGTGATGCGCGGCGAGCAGCGGCGCTGGGAGGTGCTCTGCCTCAACGAAATGGCCTTGCACCGCGAGCCGCTCACCTCGATGTGCCACTTCGAAATCGCCATCGGCCGCCATGCGCCGGTCGATATCGCCGCCGACGGGGTGATCCTTGCCACCCCCACCGGCTCCACCGCCTACGCCCTCAGCGCCGGTGGACCGGTGATCACCCCGGACTGCCCGGTGCTGCAACTCACGCCGATCGCGCCCCATTCGCTGGCCTCGCGCGCCCTGGTGTTCAGCGACCGCGAGCCGGTGACGGTGTTTCCCGCCACGCCCGAGCGACTGATGATGGTGGTGGATGGCAGCGCTGGTTGTTACATCTGGCCGGAGGATCGAATCCTGGTGCGCCGCAGCGAGCAGCCCGTGCGCTTTGTGCGGCTGGCCAACCATGAGTTTTTCCAGGTGCTGCGCAACAAATTGGGTTGGGGCCTGCCCCACGTGGCCAAGCCCGGCAACGGCACGGCGCCATGAACTATTCCCAAATCCTGCTGCTGGGCCCGGAGGCCGAGGCCCTGGCGCCACGGCTGGAGGCTTCCGGCTACTCGTGCAGCAGGGAGCCTGTGCCGGCTGGGGCAACCCCAGATGCGGTGCTGCTCTCCAGCGGCGATTCGGGCCGCATCGCCTCCCTGCGAGAGCAGTGGGGCCCCATCCCCGTGCTGCTGGATGTGGGCGACGACACGGTGGAAGCGCGGGTCCACTGCCTCAGCTCAGGAGCAGACGACTTCTGGCTTTCGAGCCTCGGCCCCAGCGACCTCCTGATGCGGCTGCGATTGCATCTAGATCTCACAAGCAGCGCCAATGTGCCGGCCCAGCTACTGCAGGTGGGGGACCTGGTGCTGAATCCCAGCACCCGCCAAGTGAAACGGGGAGCGCGGCTCGTGGGCCTGACGGCCAGGGAATACCAGCTGCTGCTGCTGCTGCTGGAGCGCAAGGGCACTGTGGTGAGCCGGGAGTTGATCCTGCGCCAGGTATGGAACGATGAGCAGGCCAGCAACAGCAGCAGCAACGTGATTGAGGTGTATGTGCGCTACCTGCGCCAGAAGCTGGAGGAGGGCGGCGAACGACGGCTGATCCACACGATCCGCGGTCAGGGCTACTGCCTGAGCGAGCGGCTGCCCCAGCTGGAGACCTGCGAATGAGCGCCAGACGCGGCTGGGTGCTAGCCCTGCCTGGAGTGGCTGCCCTGCTGTGCGGCTTCACGCCGCCGCCGCCCCAATGGCTGCCGATCACGGCCCGCTGGTGCCTGGCGCCTGATCGCTGCATCGCCCTGGAGGTGGCCGACACCCCCGAAAAGCAAATCAAGGGACTGCAGCTGCGGCCAGCGCTAGCGCCATTGCGGGGCATGTGGTTCCCCTACAACCCGCCGTCTCTGGCGCGCTTCTGGATGCACCGCACCCCCGAACCCCTCGACATGTTGTTTGTGCAGGGCGGCCGGGTGGTGGCGATCGAAGCCCACACCAAACCCTGCCTGCACCTGCCCTGCCGCAGCTACGGCCCTGATCAGGAGGTGGACGGCGTGCTGGAGCTTGCCGCCGGCCAGGCCGCAGCCCAGGGCATCCAGGTGGGCACGGCGGTGCGGCTAGAGGCCATCAAGGCAGCCGCCCCGTCAGCACCAGCACGGGATTAAGCGGCGCCAGGCGGGTGCCATCGGCGAGGGGGGCACCGCGCCAGGCCTGGTGCTGGGCCAGCGCCACCTGGCAGCCCGCCTGCTCCAGCAGCGGCCGCAACTCCGCCAAGGCTTCCAGCGTGGCCAGGGGGATCACCACCACACCGCTGGGCCGCAGCCGCTGCAGCACCGCAGCCAGCACCGCCGCGCGCTCGCGGCCACCTCCGCCGATCAGCACCCGATCCGGATCGGGCAGCTCCGCCAGGGCTTCGGGGGCCCGGCCCTCGTGAATCCCCGCCGGACGCACCCCCAGCCGCTCGGCATTGGCTGCGATCAAAGCTGCAGAGCCGCCCCGCGCCTCCAAGGCCCAGAGCGCCAGGCCAGGCCGCAGCCGCAGCGCCTCGAGCCCCACCGAACCCACGCCGGCGCCGATATCCCAGAGCACGCCGCACTCGGGCAGCTCCAGATCGGCCAGCAGCTGAATGCGCACCTCCCGCTTGGTCATCAAGCCGGGGCGGTCGTTGTGCTGGAGGAACAGGCCGTCATCGAGGCCGAATAGGGGCAAGCCCTCCGGATCGGCGGGAGGCGCCGGCGGCTCAGCGATCAGCAGCACCAGATGCAGCGGATCGAAGTCGATCGGCAGCGGTGCTCCGGGGACCAGCCGCTGCAGCCGCTCCGCCGGATGGCCCAGGCGCTCGCACAGCCAGAAGGCATAGGCCGCCTCCAGGCCCGAGGCCGCCAGGATCCGCCGCACCTCCTCGGCGCCGCCCCGGCCCGGGTCGGTGAGCACCGCCAAGGCAGGTGGTCGCTTCTGCAAGGCGGCGGCCAGGGGTTCGGGGTCGCGGCCATGCAGGCTTATCCAGCTGGCGTCCTGCCAGGGGCGACCGAGGCGGGCAAAGGCCAGCTGCAGCGAGCAGGGGGCGGGATGAAAGCGCAGCTGGGCGGCCGGAAAGCGCTGCAGCAGCAGGCGGCCGATGCCAAACCAAAGCGGGTCGCCACTAGCGAGCAGCACCGCCGGCCGGCCCGCTCCCAATGCCTGCTCCAGCGGGCCGAAAATCTGCTCGGGCCGATCGCTGGCCAGGAGCTGGGGGCAGGGGTTCCCCGCCGGGATGCGGCCGGCCCCCTGTTCCTCCCGCCACCAGGGGCCAAGCTCCGCCAGCAAGCGCTGGGGGGCAAGCAGCAGCTGGGCAGCTCGCACCAAGGCGAGGCTGGGGGCCGGCAGCGCAGCCACCCCCCCGGCATCGGTGCCGACCACCTCCAACACGGCCTGCTGAGCCAGGGCGCCCCACGGTCACTGCAGCCATGATGGCCGGCCTGTGCCACCGGACCTTGCCATGAGCGACCGCCGCCAGCGCATCCACGACCTGGTGCTTGCCCTGCTAGCCCAGCAAAACGACCTGGAGCTGCTGGCCGGCGACGGCACGGGCCTGCCCAGCGGCGATCCCGGCAATTGGATCGAACGCAACCGCCGCGTGGTGCAGCGTTATCAGGCCCTGGTGCGCTCGGCCGTAACCCTCGACGCCCTAGTGGATCAGGAGGTGAATGGCGGTTTCCAGGCGCCAGCGAACCAGGCCTACTGATCGGCTCTGCTCAATCCCGATCACCAGTCCAACACCAAAATCCGCCTAAACTGCTCTCAGGGTCGGACTCGAGGTAGCTGAAACCATGAAAGTGACCGTTGAACTTTCGGATGCTGAGATGACCGAAATCCTGGAGCTCACCGGCGAGCGCAAGAAGGGGCCCGCCATCCGCCGCCTGATGGAGGAGGCCCTGCAGCAGCACCGTCGCGCCCAGATCGCTAAGCGATTTCTCATCGGCGAGTGGGGCGTCGAGCTGGAGAGCTACGAGGCCGACCAGGGGCGCGAGCGCCAACGGAACCAGGAGTTCGCTGCATGACCCTGCTGCTCGACACCAGCCTGTGGATCGACTTCACCCGTACCCGGAGCCCGGCCCCCCTCAAACAGTTCATCGCGCCCTTCGTCCTCGACCCTGAGGCCCACCTGGCGGAACCGGTGCGTTTTGAGATGCTGCGTTCAGCCCGTCCAGACGAAACCCGCCAACTGAAAGCCCAGTTCGACACCCTGCCCACGCTCTCCACCCCTGCAGATTTGTGGCAGCGGGCGATCGACCTGGGCCAGGCCTGCCGCCAGATCGGTCAGACGGTTCTCAGCCTCGACCTCCTGGTGGCCGCCGTGGCTCTGCACCACAACGCGTTGCTGGTGAGTTTCGATGCCGATTTCGAAGCCATCGCCTCGGTGAGTGAGCTGCGCCTGCAGCGCCTTGAACGCCCTGCCTGACCCATTCGAAGCCTTTACGTTCATCTAGCCATCGCTTCTTCCTGCCATCTTCTGCTCACACCACTTCCGTTAGAGCCCCTGCAGGAAGCCCAGTCCCAGCCGCCAGCGACCTCTGACAAGCTGGACGCACCTTTTCTGGCCCCATGGCGCGCTTCGGCCTTTCAGCCCTCACATCGCTGCTGAAGGGCAACGGGGCTCCCACCGCTGGCAGCAGTAGCTGGAGCCGGGCCTTTGGCCTGGGTTGGGAGCAGCCCTACACGGTGCGCTACGCCAGCAACCTCGACGACGGTCCCAACCACGGCATGCCCTTGGGGGGCTTCGGCGCCGGCTGCATCGGCCGCGCCCCCGATGGCTCCTTCAACCTTTGGCACCTCGATGGCGGCGAGCACTGGTTTGGCAACTTGCCCGACTGCCAGTTCGCCCTGTTTGAAACCGACGGCGACCAGAGCCGCGCCCATGCCCTAGCGGTGAAGCCAGAGGTCGATGCCTCCAGGCCCGCAGCCGGCGAACCCCTGAGCGCCTGGAGCTGGTATCCCGCCAGTAGCGCCAAGCAGCGCACCGGCACCTACGCCGCCCGCTACCCGATCAGCAGCACCCAGTACACGGGTGTGTTCCAAGCCGAGGTGAGCTGCGAAGCCTTCAGTCCGATCTTGCCGGGCGACTACCAGCGCACCAGCTACCCGGTGGCGGTGTTCGTCTGGACCCTCACCAACCCCACCAACCGCCCCCTCGACCTCTCCCTGCTGCTGAGCTGGCGCAACACCACGGGCTGGTTCACCAACACAGATCCCACAGCAGCAGTCACGTTTCGAGATGACGGCAGCCCGGAGCACAACTACGTGCCCGCGATCGGCCGCAGCAAGGGCCACCGCAATACCTGGGTGGAGCACCCGGGGCTTAAGGGGGTGCTGCTTGATGGTGAGCGCGCCACCCCCCTCGCCGAGGGCCAGGGCCAGTGGTGCATCGCCACCGCCGACCACCTCGAAGTGCAGCGCTGCAGCCGTTGGGATCCCAGCGGCAGTGGCGCTGAGCTGTGGGAGCCCTTCGCCCGCGACGGCTCGATTCCTGATAGCAACAACGACCGCCGCAGTGGCGATAGCGACCCTGCCAGCGCCGCCCTGGCGGTGAAGTGCTGCCTGGAGCCGGGGGCCAGCATCGAGATTCCCCTGGTGATCAGCTGGGATCTGCCGGTCACGGCCTTCGCCACCGGCAGCCGCGCCCTGCGCCGCTACAGCGATTTTTTTGGCGGAGAGGCCGGTGGCGATAGCGGCACCAGCGCCGCCGCCATCGCCGCCGAGGCTCTTCGCGACTGGCGCGACTGGCGCGTCCAGATCGAGGCCTGGCAAAAGCCGGTGCTGGAGCGCGGCGATCTGCCCGAACCGCTGCGGATGGCCCTGTTCAACGAGCTCTACGACCTAGCCAGTGGCGGCAGCCTCTGGACCGCCGCTGCTGCAGGCGATCCGGTGGGTCAGTTTGGAGTGCTGGAGTGCCTCGACTACGCCTGGTACGAAAGCCTGGACGTACGGCTTTACGGCTCCTTTGCCCTGCTGCAGCTCTGGCCCGAGCTCGACAAGGCCGTCCTGCGCAGCTTCGCCCGCGCCATCCCCGCTGCCGATTCCACGCTGCGGCCGATCGGCTGGTACTTCACCCAGGGCAAGGGCCGGGTGGAGGCCGCCCGCAAACTGGCCGGCGCCACCCCCCACGACCTGGGTGCCCCCAACGAGCGGCCCTTTGAGGCCACCAATTACACCGCCTATCAAGACTGCAATCTCTGGAAAGACCTGGCCAGCGACTATGTGCTGCAGGTGTGGCGCACCTACAAGCTCGCCCCCAGCGGCCCAGACCTTGGCTTCCTGGCCGAGTGCTGGCCAGCGGCAGTCCAGGCCCTCACCTACCTCAAAACCTTCGACGTCAACAACGACGGCCTGCCCGACAACGGCGGAGCCCCCGACCAAACCTTCGACGACTGGCCGCTCAAGGGCGTGAGCGCCTACTGCGGCGCCCTCTGGATCGCCGCCCTGGAGGCGGGGCTAGCGATCGCCCAGCAGCTGCAACTGGAGCTAGGGCTAGACACCAGCGGCGAACAGCGCCAACTGGGCGGCTGGCTGGAGCAGTCGCGCGCCAACTTCGACCTGCTGCTCTGGAACGGCGAGTTTTACAAAATCGACGCCGAGAGCGGCACGCCGGTGGTGATGGCAGACCAGCTCTGCGGCGACTTCTACGCCCGCCTGCTGGGACTGCCCGCCGTGGTGGCTGATGAGCGCGCCAGCAGTGCGCTCAAAGCGATTAAGGAGTCGTGCTTTGAGGGTTTCCAGGGGGGCAGGATTGGCGTGGCCAATGGCCTGCGCCGCGATGGCACCCCGCTCGATCCCAACGGCACCCATCCCCTTGAGGTGTGGACCGGCATCAACTTCGGCCTGGCGGCCTACTACCGCCTAATGGGAGAAACCAGCACGGCCTTTGCCATCACCGGCGCCGTGGTGGAGCAGGTGTACAGCGGCGGCCTGCAGTTCCGCACCCCCGAGGCGATCACTGGCGTGAACACCTTCCGGGCCTGCCACTACCTGCGCGCCATGGCGATCTGGGCCCTGTGGGCCACCCACACCAACTGGCAAGCGATTCCAGGCGCCGAGCGCCAACCATGAAAAGCCTGCTTTCGCTGCTACTGGCACCCTTGCTGGCGCTAGGGCTCTGGCTGAGCCTGGCCACACCACCGGCCCAGGCCCTGGTGCACGCCCACAACGATGAAAACGGCACCCCGGTGGTGCGCAGCCTCGAGAGCCTGCGCGACCTCGACTACCAGAGCTGGCAGGTGGTGGCTTACCGCGAAGGACCCCCAGGCGGCCCCCTGAAGCTGCGCATCGTGGGCTACCCAGGCAAGGTGCGGCTAGACCACCCCACATCTCTGCAGGTGCGCAGCGGCCACTTCCGCTGGGAGCTGGCCGATGTGACCCTGGCCAATCCCCAGCTGGCGGGTGATGGCCGCGCCGCCGCCGCCGAGTTTGATCTGGCCCCCCTGCTGGCCGACCTGCACCAAGACCGGCCCCTGCGCCTGGTGTTGCCGGGGGTGTTTGTGGAGCTGCCGGTGCCGCCATTTGTGGTGGCGGAATGGCGCAGCCTGCCCAGCGCTGCTGGATGAGCCAGTGATGCCCTCCACGGCGCCCTGGCTTCCCTGGATGCAACGGGCCCTGCAGCTAGCTGAGCTGGGCGCCGGACGCACCAGCCCCAACCCCCTGGTGGGAGCGGTGGTGCTCGATGCCGGCGGCTCGCTGGTAGGGGAGGGCTATCACGCCCGGGCCGGCGAACCCCACGCCGAGGTGGGCGCCCTGGCCCAGGCGGGCGAGCGAGCCCGCGGCGGCACCCTGGTGGTGACCCTGGAGCCCTGCTGCCACCACGGCCGCACCCCCCCCTGCAGTCAGGCGGTGATAGCCGCCGGCATCGCCAGGGTGGTGGTGGCCATGGCCGATCCCAACCCCCAGGTGGCTGGGGGCGGCCTAGCCCAGCTGCGGACGGCGGGCATCGAGGTGATCACCGGCGTAGCCGAGGCCGAGGCCCGCTGCCTCAACCGGGCCTTCATTCACCGCATCAGCAGCGGCCGCCCCTTGGCCATCCTCAAGTGGGCCATGGGAATCGATGGCCGCACCGCCCTGAGCAATGGCGCCAGCCAGTGGATCAGTGGCCCCGAGGCCCGCGCCTGGGTGCACCAGCTGCGGGCCGGCTGCGATGCGGTGATAGTTGGCGGCGGCACCGTGCGAGCCGACGACCCCCTGCTCACCAGCCGCGGCCAACGGCAGCCCGAGCCGCTGCGGGTGGTGCTCAGCCGCCGCCTGGAGCTCCCCGCCGAGGCCAAGCTCTGGGATCAGAGCACCGCCGCCACCCTGGTGGTGCATGGGCCAGAGGCTCCAGCCGCGGCCGCAGCCGCCCTGGATAAACGCGGCGTGCCCCGACTGGAGCTAGTGGGCTGCAGCCCCCGACTGCTGCTGGAGGCCTTGGCGCTGCGGGGCTGCAACCAGGTGCTCTGGGAATGCGGCCCCGAACTGGCCGCCGCCGCTTTAGCCGAGGGCTGCGTGCAGGAGCTGGCCGCCGTGATCGCCCCGAAGCTGATGGGCGGCCAGCCGGCCCGCACCCCCCTTGGTGAGCTGGGTTTTACATCTATGGCCCAGGTGCGGAGCTGGCAGGCTCAAGCGCCCCAGCGCCTGGGCAGCGATCTGCTCTGGCAACTCAGCTCACCTGCAGACCTGGAGCCATGATCGCCGCAAACCTGCCCTTTGATCTGCAGATTCCCCTGGCGGGAGTGTTGCTGGCCCTAGGCACTTGGCTGCTGCTGGGCCGGCTCGGCAGGCGCTGGCGCAGCGGCTCCCTGGGGCAAGCCCTGCTACTCAGCGGGCGAGTCAGCCTGGCGGGCACTGTGTTGCTCAGCAGTGCGGGCTGGTGGCTGGCTGGCCTGGAGGTGCGCAATCTGCTGCTCACCATCGGCGTGATTTGGACCCTGCTGCGCTGGCGCGGCGAACTCAAACAACGCACCGAGCACTACGCCGCCCAGTTGCTGCCACACCTATCCAGCAAGGACCAGTTGTTCCTGTTCGACGTGCTCGACAAGCTGCTGACCACAGCAGCCCTGTTGGTGGTGCTGGTAATGGCCCTCGATCTGCTGGGTGTATCGGCGGGAGTGCTGATCACCGCAGGAGGCTTTGGAGCAGCGGCCCTGGGCTTCGGCGCCCGCACAATTGTGGAAAACGGCCTCAGTGGCTTGAGTCTCTACATCAACCGCCCCTTCGTACTCGGCGACACCATCAACCTGCCCGGCCTGAATTTGCTGGGAATAGTGGAGCAAGTGGGCTGGTTTTACACCGAGCTGCGCGATCCCGAACGCCAGCGCATTTATGTACCGAATGGGGTGTTCACCAGCCAAGCAATCCAAAACCTGGCCCAGATCGACAACCGCCGCATCTGGATCGAATTCGGCCTCAGCTACGCCGACAGGGAGCGAGTCGCCACGATCACCCAAAACCTGGAGCAGCGCCTCTCAAGCTTGCCCGGCCTAGACCCGGCCAAGGATCAGCTAGCCCACTTCGTTGGTTACGGCGAGTCCAGCCTCCAGCTGCGCCTGCTCTGCTACGCCGCCAGCAGCGATATCCACGCTGCCTGGGCCCTGCGGCAGCAAGCCCTCCTGTTGATCGGCGAGGTGGTGGAGCAGGCCGGTGGCTCAATGCCCTTCCCCACCAGGCTGCTCATACGAGCTCCGGATGCAAAGGATCACCCTTGAATGGCCCCTGCACCTGGGATGTGATCCAGCCGCCATAGAAGCCGCCGGGCTGGGGCCGCACGGGTTCACCATCCAGCCAGCACCCGTCCATCAAGGCCGGGTACACCGCAAACCAACCGGCCAAAGCAGCAAAGGCCTTGGTGGGTTCGGGGTAGGTCCACACCGCCCGCCGCAGCCGGCGCTCGGCCGGGCCACCTCCATCAAGCACCACATCGAAGTAGCGCGCCACCCCCTTCCACTCGCAAAAACTGGCTCCGCTGCTGGGCAAAAGCAGCTCCTGGCGCACCGCCTCAGGCGGCAGGTAGTAGGTGGGTGGGTGAAAGGTTTCCAGCACCCTCAAACTGCGCCGGCTCTCGGCCAGAAGCTGGCCAAGGGCCTCAACCCGCACCAGCTGGCTGCTCTCAACCAGGGCCGGTGGGCGGGGGTAGGCGCCTACCTGCTCAGGGGCTGCCATCAGGAATAGATGAAATTGCGCAAACGCCGGCCTTCAGCACCAGCCCGCTCCTGCAGCTCCGCATCGCTGAGGCTGGACTCCTGACGCTGCTGCGCGGCGATCACATCAGCCTCCTCAAGGGCATAGCCAGCGCCGCGGGCCAACTCCAGGAAGTCCTGCAGCTCCAAGGGCTCCGCCAGCTGGGTCGCCAGCTGGGGCGATTGGCGGGCATGCGCCATAAAGGCATCGAGGCGCTCGAGGCTCACAGGTCCAGTTCCAACTGCGGTTGGTCTAGCGCCATCGCTGCCCCATCGGCCTGCCAGTCGCCCCCATCCCAGGGCAGCAGCAGCGGTTCGAGGGCCCGCAGGCCATGGCCATCGGTGGGCTCGAGCCAGGCCTGCTCCAGGCCGTTGGGAATCACCACCGGCATGCGCCGGTGAATAGGCGCCAGCAGGGCATTGGGGGCGGTGGTGAGCACGCAGCAGCTATCGAGCTCGCTGCCATCGGGGCCGATCCAGCGCTCCCAGAGGCCGGCAAGCCAAAACAGATCGCCATCGCGGCGGCGCAGCCACTGGCCCTGCTCCCAAAAAGCATCAGCAGGAATCAGGCAGCGGCGATGGCGCCAGGCGGCGCGAAAGCTGGGCTTGAAGGCCACCGTCTCAGCGCGGGCA
Organism: Cyanobium sp. WKJ7-Wakatipu; assembly: GCF_024345355.1. Lineage (NCBI taxonomy): Bacteria > Bacillati > Cyanobacteriota > Cyanophyceae > Synechococcales > Prochlorococcaceae > Cyanobium > Cyanobium sp. WKJ7-Wakatipu. The sequence goes on along the minus strand of NZ_JAGQAY010000006.1, from coordinate 7,095 downwards.
TGCAGGCTGCGGTGGGCGGTGGCGGGATCCTTGACCCAGTCGGGCAGCAGCCCCCAAAGGGCTAGCCCCACCTGCAGCTGGCCATTTTCCTGGCGCTGGATCAGCAGGGGTTCGCCGGGAAGCACTTGCGAGCGCGGCGCGTAGTGGGCCGCCAGACCGGGCGGCAGGGGACCCTGCAAACGGGGCTGCAGGCGATCGAAGTCGGCGCAGAGGGAGTAGCGACCACACATAGCTGAATTGGGTCCTCGTTCGGTTCTCCCAACCCGCCGCCGAAACGGCCAGGGGACCACAGCCCTAGTTTGGGTGCACCTTTGGCTGCCGCACCATGGCGATCCGCCAGGACGACAACCGCCCTAACCGCCGCTTCGGAATCATCAACCTGGTGTTGATCGGTTTTGGTGTGCTGCTGCTGTTCAGCAACTTCCTGCCCAATCCAGCCGCCCAGGTGCCGCGGGTGCCCTATTCCCTGTTCATCGACCAGGTGAACGGCAGCAACGTCAAACGGGCCTACATCACCTCAGACCAGATCCGCTACGAGCTCAAGGAGCCCGAGGAGGAGGGGGCCCCCACCGTGCTCTCCACCACGCCGATCTTCGACATGGATCTGCCCCAGCGGCTCGAGTCGCACGGGGTTGAGTTCGCCGCCGCGCCCCCCCAGAAGCCCAGCTTCCTCACCACCGCCTTGAGCTGGGTGGTGCCGCCGCTGATCTTCATCCTGGTGCTGCAGTTCTTCGCCCGCCGCCAGATGGGCGGTGGCGCCCAGGGAGCTTTGAGCTTCACCAAGAGCAAGGCCAAGGTTTACGTGCCCGATGAGGAATCGCGGGTCACCTTTGCCGACGTTGCTGGCGTGGATGAGGCCAAGGCCGAGCTGGCAGAGATCGTTGACTTCCTCAAAAAACCCGAGCGCTACGCCGCTATCGGCGCCCGCATTCCCAAAGGTGTGCTGCTGGTGGGCCCTCCCGGCACGGGCAAAACCCTGCTCTCCAAGGCCGTTGCAGGTGAGGCCGGCGTGGCCTTCTTCATTATTTCCGGCTCCGAATTCGTGGAGCTGTTCGTTGGTGCCGGCGCCGCACGAGTGCGCGATCTATTCGAAGAAGCCAAGAAAAAAGCGCCTTGCATCATCTTTATCGACGAGCTCGATGCCATCGGTAAGAGCCGTTCGGGTTCGATGGGTGTGGTCGGCGGCAACGACGAACGCGAGCAGACCCTCAACCAGCTGCTCACAGAGATGGATGGCTTTGCCGGCCAGGACAAGCCGGTGATCGTGCTGGCAGCCACCAACCAGCCCGAAACCCTTGATGCTGCGCTGCTGAGGCCAGGTCGTTTCGACCGCCAGGTGCTGGTGGATCGCCCCGACCTGTCTGGTCGCAAGCTAATTCTGGAGATCTACGCCAAGAAGGTGAAGCTCTCCAGCGCCGTCGACCTCGACAAAATTGCCCAGGCCACCAGCGGCTTTGCCGGCGCCGACCTGGCCAACCTCGTGAACGAAGCGGCCCTGCTCGCCGCCCGCTCCTATCGCACCGAGGTGGAGCAAGGCGACCTCAACGAGGCGATTGAGCGCGTGGTTGCTGGTCTGGAGAAGAAGAGCCGGGTGCTGCAGCCTGATGAGAAAAAAGTGGTGGCTTATCACGAAGTTGGCCACGCGATCGTGGGGCACCTGATGCCCGGCGGCAGCAAGGTGGCCAAGATCTCGATCGTGCCCCGCGGCATGAGCGCCTTGGGCTACACCCTGCAGCTGCCCACCGAAGAGCGCTTCCTAAATTCCAAGGAAGACCTTGAAGGTCAAATTGCCACCTTGCTGGGCGGCCGCAGCGCTGAAGAGGTGGTGTTTGGTGAGGTCACAACCGGCGCCGCCAACGACCTGCAACGCGCCACCGACATTGCCGAGCAGATGGTGGGCACCTTCGGCATGAGCGAAACCCTCGGCCCCCTGGCCTACGACAAGCAGGGCGGCAGCCGCTTCCTCGGCGGCAACAACAACCCCCGCCGAGTGGTGAGTGACGCCACGGCCCAAGCTATCGATAAGGAGGTTCGCGCCCTTGTCGACAACGCCCACAACAAGGCGCTGGCGATCCTTAACCACAACCGGGGGCTGCTCGAATCGATCTCCGAGAAGATCCTCGAAAAGGAGGTGATCGAAGGTGACGACCTCAAGGAGCTGCTGGCAAGCAGCGTCATGCCCTAGGAGTTGAGCCATGGCTGCCATCAGTGCCTATCCACCCCTGGCAGAGCTGCGCGGGCGGGACCTGCTCTCCTCGTCCGACCTCAACGGCGAACAGACCCAGGCCCTGCTGCAGCTGGCTGCCGACCTAAAGGCCGGCAGCAGCAGTTTCGATTTAGGCGGCAAAACCCTCGGACTGATCTTCAGCAAGGCCTCCACCCGCACTCGGGTGAGTTTCTCGGTGGCCATGGCCAGGCTTGGTGGTCAAACCATCGATCTCAATCCCCAGGTGAGCCAGGTAGGCCGCGGTGAGCCGGTGGCAGACACGGCGCGGGTGCTGAGCCGCTACGTGGATGCCCTGGCGATCCGCACCTTCGCCCAGGGCGAGCTCGAGGAGTACGCCCACTGGGCCACGATCCCGGTGATCAATGCCCTAACCGACCTGGAGCACCCCTGCCAGGCCCTCGCCGACTACCTGACGCTGCAGGAGGTCTTCGGAGCAGTGAAGGGCCTGACCCTCAGCTACGTGGGCGACGGCAACAACGTGGCCCACTCGTTGATGCTCTGCGGCGCCCTGCTCGGCGTGAATGTGCGCATCGGCTGCCCGGTGGGATTTGAACCCGATGCAGCCGTGCTTGAGCAGGCACGCCTCCTAGCGGCGGCTCGCGGGTCCGAGGTGGTGGTGCTGCACGAGCCGGTGGCTGCCGTGCGCGGCGCCCACGCCCTCTACACAGATGTGTGGGCCTCGATGGGCCAGGAGGAGGAAAAGGCAGAGCGGCAAAGGGCCTTCGCCGGCTGGTGCCTCAACGAAGAGCTGGTGGCAGAAGCAGATCCAAGCGCAATCGTGCTGCACTGCCTGCCGGCATATCGCGGCCTGGAAATCAGCGCCGGCGCCATGGAGGGCAGCTCCAGCCGCATATTTGACCAGGCCGAAAACCGCCTCCACGCCCAACAAGCCCTGCTGGCAGCCCTACTCGGCGGCACCTGAGCTGGACAAACAAGCCGCGAGGCGGTACATCTGTATTAGCGACGTAGCGTCCGTGACCCATCCCAGCAACAACCAGGTCCAGCAAGAGCTCTCCTCTGCCCAGCAAGAGCTATATGACTGGCTTAGCGACTACATCGGCAGCAACCGCCACAGCCCCTCGATCCGCCAAATGATGGAAGCGATGGGGCTGCGCTCTCCGGCGCCGATCCAGAGCCGCCTGCGCCACCTGCAGCAGAAGGGCTGGATCACCTGGCAAGAGGGCCAAGCCCGCACCCTGCAGCTCCTGGGCGGCATGGCCAGCGGCATCCCAGTGCTCGGCGCCGTGGCCGCCGGCGGCTTGGTTGAAACCTTCGACGACATCCAGGAGCGCCTCGACCTAGCTCCCGTGCTCGATACCCGCGGCCTTTTTGCCCTCACCGTGAATGGCGATTCAATGGTGGACGCCCACATCGCCGACGGGGACGTAGTGCTGCTCGAGCCCGTCAGCGACCCGAGCCGGCTCAAAGCAGGCACGATCGTCAGCGCCCTGGTGCCGGGCAGTGGCACCACCTTGAAGCACTTCCACCGCAGAGGCGCCACGGTGACCCTGGAAGCAGCCAACCCCGCCTATGCCCCAATTGTGCTCCCCGCCGACCAGGTAACGGTGCAGGGCAAGCTAGTGGCCGTCTGGCGCCAGGTCTAAACGGATGGCGTTGTAAGCTCAGTGCGCGCCAGGCAAGGCCACAAGCCAAGCGGAATGACCAGCATTCCGTTGCCACTGCGTCCTATAGGGGCCATAGCTCAGCTGGTAGAGCACCTGCATGGCATGCAGGGGGTCAGCGGTTCGAATCCGCTTGGCTCCATTCCGTCAGACTCCTTGCGCTGCAAGGGGTCTTTTTTGTAGGCCAGGGGGTCGCTGGCATGCCCGGCGGGGCCGAAAAGCGTAAAATCAAGCTCAAAACTGAGGCAAGCGACGGCCCCGAATGGGTCCGGATCGGAATGGTTCGGCTGCTCAGGCGAGGGAGCACGCGATGGCATTGCAGTGCTCCTCCAGCTGACTGATCCGCGCCAGCAGCTCCGGGAAGCTCGGGAACTCACCGCGCAGCATCCCTGAGTCAGCCATGGCCGTGTAGTCAGACTCCAGGGCCTGCCGGGCGGCATCGGTCGGGACCAGCTGCAGGTTGCCGCTGAGGGCGTATAGGTAGTCGATGGGCTGCTCATCGGCATCCGTGGCACGCCAGAAATCCTCCTTTTGCCGAGCCACTTCTGCGGTGAGGAGGCCATCGCGAACGGCCGCCTCCGCGATGCCTGCCCGGGCCAGGCGATCAAGGTCATACCAGTGCCGTGAATAACGGTCGCCCTCACCGCTGCCCCAACGGCCTCTTCGGCAGGAGACATGGATCGCCGCGGCCTTCTCCAGGAACGTGCGCTTCGGGTCCATCACCAGTGGCCTGGCAGTCGGGAAATCGAGCATGGCCAGTTGGGCGGCTGCCTCGCAGGTGATGGGCATCGGCCCATGCGGTTCGCCGGTGGAATGGGCACCGAACTCCAGCAGCACCGTTGGCCGCACGTAGCCGTAGGTGCCCTCAGGCGGCGGGGTCAGCGGTGGGTAGTTGAGAACGATGGTGGGTGGCTGCCGGCGCCTTAGTTCCGCCGCTTTGAGCGTCAGCTTCACCGGGATGCCTGCGGCCGAGACAGCCCCTTGAAGCAGTGGCATGGGGATCTCCCTTACCCATTGCTTGAGCTTGCTGTCGGCGGCCTTACGGCGCCTTTCGGCCTGGCTTGGATTGACTGCCGGCGCCAGGTCGACATCCGGCCAGAGGTGCTGAATGTTGACGGTGAGGTCAACGTCCTCCGAGAAGCGGTCAATCAACCCATGGGCCTTGGAGAGCGAGGTTCCGCCCTTGAAGGTGAGGCTCTGCAGGAGTTGCTGATCTGTGCCAAGGATCTGCAGGGCCCAAACCACCCAGATGTCCTTCTCAAGCAGATAGGCAGGCCAGCCGGATTCGGCAGCAGCCACCGCCAAGGCTTCCTTCTGATCCTCTGCGGAAAGAGCAAACCAGGACTCAGCCACGAACCTCCAGCGGTCCCTGATCTTGTTCACTGAGCAGCTCCGCCAGCCACAAGGGCAGCTCAGCGCTGACGGAGAGCAGGGCTTCCCATTCTTTAGGAGGCAGCACGGTTCGGAGCTTCGGCAGAACTGCTAAGGCCTGATCAGGGCCGAGCCAGGTCAGGGCGCGGATGGCCTGGCCGGCAGGGCGATCGGCCAGCAGGAAGTTCCAGGCGGCTGCCGTACGGATGGTGACCTGCTGCTTGCCGAATACATAGCGCTTCTGGCTCCGGCTGCGGGACAGATAGATCTGCTGTACGGGCATCTGGGTGGTGAGGCCAAGGGCATTGGCAGCGGCGGCACCACTGCTCACCAACTGCTGAACGCCCTCCTGGTTGAGCCAGCCCATCACCGCCTCCGGCGCCGGTGGTCTGGTGCCAAAGCGACTGCAAACGGGCAGGGCGTAACGGCCGCGGGTGATCTTCACAAGCTTGCCCCGGGCCGCCAGGCGCCGCAGGGCCTGGTCCACCGCATCGCGCTTGCCCAGCGCCAGGAACTGCTTGGCAGCCAGCAGGAATCCCTCAGGGCACTTGCCTGCCGCTTCAAGGATCTGCTCGCTCAGCACGGTCTTCTCTCTCGGAACAGCCTTCTCGCTCGGAACAGCCATGACGCCTGGATAGGTCCTGTTATGTCCTGGGATGTCAGGAGCCTACACAAGTTTCTGACACCCTGTCTACAGAGCTTTTGCCATCGCCTCCGTGAGACCGGTGCTCTTGACTTGGCCGTCGACGCGCTCCGGGGCAGGTGATTGGGGTGGAGGGAAGAAGGGGCCCTCCATCGGCGTCCAGCGAGCGGGCGGGCCGTAGCGCAAGACCTAGCGCAAAAAAGCGCAAAACCGATGCATCCAGAGACATCCACTTGACCACAGATCTTGTCCAGATCGACTGCAATGCAATGGCTTTACCAGTGGCGATCAGGGGGCTCGAAGGGTGGCATTTATTGCATGGCATGCAGGAGTTCAGCCCTGGGTTTTTTGATGTTTGGCCGATGAGCTGCCGGGGGGCAACCCACTAGCTCAATTAAGAAGTTCAGCTAGAGCTGCCACCGTGGCGGGTCAAAGATTGGGGGAAGGAGTAGTCCTTTTCCCGAAATAGTGCTAGGCAAGCTTCCACCACAGCGCCATCGAACAGGGTATTTTTGCCCGCACTGACCACCTCCAGCTCCTCAACCAATCCCTTGGCAAAGCGATAGGGACGCTTGGTAGTCTTCGCTTCTACTGTGTCGGCCACCGCCAGAATCCTGCCTCGAGAATGATTGCGTCACCCTCAAGCCCTTGAAGGTAGTCGCTGCCATCGAGGCGCTCGTGGTGCTGACGCACCGCATTAGCCACCGGCCAGGGAAAATCAATTTCACTAAGCACCTCATATCCCACCTCCCCATGGCTCTTTATCAGAGCCATTTCCCAAACAGACAAGGCGGTGGGCTTGGTCAATAACTCTGCGGGAATTGCAATTTTGCCAATGTCGTGCACAAGTGCAGAAATGCGCAAACCCTCCATGGTGCTGGCATCTAGGCCCAGCACTCGACCAATCGCCTCGGCAAGATCTGCCACTCGGTGAGTATGCCCAGTGGTATATAGCTTCGCCAACCGAATAGACATTGCTTACAAATTTCACCGCCAATCTCCCACAACTTCAAGCCCACAATTTCAGCAGAAGGATAACCAAGTAGATCGTAGAGTTAGGGAGACTCTGGAAAACCCAGCCTATCTGCGCGAAAATGAGCCTGTAACCGCAGGCCAGGACTGGGTTGATGGGCGGCAAGCAGCTTGGCTTCTCGGATTACGAGCTCACAACAGCCAAGAAGCAGACCAAACGGGAGAAGTTTCTCTCTGAGATGGAGGTGGTGGTGCCATGG
>NZ_JAGQAY010000059.1:0-5991 GCF_024345355.1 Cyanobium sp. WKJ7-Wakatipu | reverse complement strand
GACGCTTTCACTGCGTCACGGATCAAGGGAGCCTGCACCGCCTGAGAGGGAGGGTGTTGGAGCTTTGGTTTTATTAGCTGAGAGATCAGCTAGTGACGGAAATAGCAGTGAAGGTGTGAGGTCCCGTCAAAAAAGAACAAGCGTGACGCGCCTGTTGGTTGGTTTTTGTTGCCTTCTCACGAGGGAACAGGAGCTGGTGTGCCGATGGGAGAGGCGAGCGCGACCGGATCTGGGATTCGGGAAAGTCAAGAGGAAAGAAATTTCTGAATGCACTCTTTGAAACCTTCTGTCAGAGGAAGGGGCTCCAACTGTGAGACCTGCGCCAGTGGGTTGAAGCGGGTGAGAAGCAATTCAGGTTGAGGCGAAAGCCGATAGGACGTGAACTACAACGGAGAGTTTGATCCTGGCTCAGGATGAACGCTGGCGGCGTGCTTAACACATGCAAGTCGAACGAACCTTCGGGTTAGTGGCGGACGGGTGAGTAACGCGTGAGAATCTGCCCTCAGGAGGGGGATAACGGCTGGAAACGGCCGCTAATACCCCATATGCCGAGAGGTGAAATGAATTTCGCCTGAGGATGAGCTCGCGTCTGATTAGCTAGTTGGTGTGGTAAAGGCTCACCAAGGCTTCGATCAGTAGCTGGTCTGAGAGGATGATCAGCCACACTGGGACTGAGACACGGCCCAGACTCCTACGGGAGGCAGCAGTGGGGAATTTTCCGCAATGGGCGCAAGCCTGACGGAGCAACGCCGCGTGAGGGATGAAGGCCTCTGGGCTGTAAACCTCTTTTATCAAGGAAGAAGATCTGACGGTACTTGATGAATAAGCCACGGCTAATTCCGTGCCAGCAGCCGCGGTAATACGGGAGTGGCAAGCGTTATCCGGAATTATTGGGCGTAAAGCGTCCGCAGGCGGTTTTACAAGTCTGTCGTTAAAACGTGGAGCTCAACTCCATTTCGGCGATGGAAACTGTAAGACTAGAGTGTGGTAGGGGCAGAGGGAATTCCCGGTGTAGCGGTGAAATGCGTAGATATCGGGAAGAACACCAGTGGCGAAGGCGCTCTGCTGGGCCATAACTGACGCTCATGGACGAAAGCCAGGGGAGCGAAAGGGATTAGATACCCCTGTAGTCCTGGCCGTAAACGATGAACACTAGGTGTCGGGGGAATCGACCCCCTCGGTGTCGTAGCCAACGCGTTAAGTGTTCCGCCTGGGGAGTACGCACGCAAGTGTGAAACTCAAAGGAATTGACGGGGGCCCGCACAAGCGGTGGAGTATGTGGTTTAATTCGATGCAACGCGAAGAACCTTACCAGGGTTTGACATCCTGCGAATTCCTTGGAAACTTGGAAGTGCCTTCGGGAGCGCAGTGACAGGTGGTGCATGGCTGTCGTCAGCTCGTGTCGTGAGATGTTGGGTTAAGTCCCGCAACGAGCGCAACCCACGTCTTTAGTTGCCAGCATTAAGTTGGGCACTCTAGAGAGACCGCCGGTGATAAACCGGAGGAAGGTGTGGATGACGTCAAGTCATCATGCCCCTTACATCCTGGGCTACACACGTACTACAATGCTACGGACAAAGGGCAGCAAACTCGCGAGAGCTAGCAAATCCCATAAACCGTGGCTCAGTTCAGATCGTAGGCTGCAACTCGCCTACGTGAAGGAGGAATCGCTAGTAATCGCAGGTCAGCATACTGCGGTGAATACGTTCCCGGGCCTTGTACACACCGCCCGTCACACCATGGAAGTTGGCCACGCCCGAAGTCGTTACTCCAACCCTTGTGGAGGAGGATGCCGAAGGTGGGGCTGATGACTGGGGTGAAGTCGTAACAAGGTAGCCGTACCGGAAGGTGCGGCTGGATCACCTCCTAACAGGGATACAATAACTAATTGTGATGTCTGAGTAATTTATTCTCAGGCCATGATTCTGTCATCTCTAAGGTCGATCGGTACCTCAATTTAAGAATTCAAGATAAACTGAGCAATCAGTTTGGAGAAGAAGGTCTTAATTTCAGTTCCTAAACTTTGTCTAGGTCACCCCACAGCGGGTAAAGCCGAGAGCACATGTAATTTAATTATTTGTGTTTGATCTGGCAAGCCGAAAGGCGAGCTAGGTTGCGGCGAGAGCTCCTGGGCCATTAGCTCAGGTGGTTAGAGCGCACCCCTGATAAGGGTGAGGTCCCTGGTTCAAGTCCAGGATGGCCCATTCGTGTTTGGGGGTTTAGCTCAGTTGGTAGAGCGCCTGCTTTGCAAGCAGGATGTCAGCGGTTCGAGTCCGCTAACCTCCATCCAATAATGACGCTCATCCCTCAATCTGTAACTGTAAATTTAGCAGTAAGGAGTTTTGCTGTGTTTGTGATCTTGACTGTTGTTCGCTGAAGATTTCAGCTTCTTTTCATTCTTAATGAGTTAACCAGATAGCTGGTTGGTAAGTTTAGTTGAAAAGACGCTGGATTCAATCCTGCCCTGGAGACAGGGCTGTTTGAATGTCAGCAGAACCTTGACAACTGCATAGGTAAAGTCTGGAAATAAAGCATCTCATGGATGCTTGATTCCGGCTTGAGTTTCATCCAGCAATGGATAGGGCTTAAGGCTGGTATCAAGAAAATTCTATTGAGTTTTTAGAGCCGAGAGCTTCCAGTTTTCTTCTGAGCCCGCCGAGGGTTTGGGAGTTTGATCCTGGCATTCAAACCGCATTAGGTATTCAAAGAGATTTGAGTATTAAGGGTAGGTGAATCTAGAGAGAATAGGCCTCAACAGCCTGAAGGACTGGGAGTTGAAATTGGTCAAGCTACAAAGGGCTCACGGTGGATACCTTGGCACACAGAGGCGATGAAGGACGTGGTTACCTGCGATAAGTCTCGGGGAGCTGGAAACACGCTTTGATCCGGGAATTTCCGAATGGGGCAACCCTTAGAACGGCCGCCTGAATCCATAGGGCGGCACGAGCCAACCCAGCGAACTGAAACATCTTAGTAGCTGGAGGAAAGGAAAGTAAAAACGACTCCCTGAGTAGCGGCGAGCGAACGGGGAAGAGCCTAAACCGATGCTTCCGAGCATCGGGGTTGTGGGACAGCAACGTGGACCAACAGAGTTAGAAGAAGCGTTTGAATGGCGCGCCACAGAGGGTGAAAGCCCCGTATTCGAAAACAAAGTTGGCCTAGCTGTATCCCGAGTAGCACGGAGCACGTGAAATTCCGTGTGAATCTGCGAGGACCACCTCGTAAGGCTAAGTACTCCTGTGTGACCGATAGCGAAACAGTACCGCGAGGGAAAGGTGAAAAGAACCCCGGGAGGGGAGTGAAATAGAACATGAAACCGTGAGCTTACAAGCAATGGGAGCCCGACTAATCGGGTGACCGTGTGCCTGTTGAAGAATGAGCCGGCGACTTATAGGCACTGGCAGGTTAAACCGGGAATGGTGGAGCCATAGCGAAAGCGAGTCTGAATAGGGCGATCGTCAGTGTTTATAGACCCGAACCCGGGTGATCTAACCATGGCCAGGATGAAGCTTGGGTGATACCAAGTGGAGGTCCGAACCGACTGATGTTGAAAAATCAGCGGATGAGCTGTGGTTAGGGGTGAAATGCCAATCGAACCCGGAGCTAGCTGGTTCTCCCCGAAATACGTTGAGGCGTAGCGTCTAGTGCTCCAGCAGGGGGGTAAAGCCACCGTTTCGGTGCGGGCTGCGAGAGCGGTACCAAATCGATACGAACTCTGAATACCCTGTGTGTAACTAGGCAGTCAGACTGTGGGGGATAAGCTCCATGGTCGAAAGGGAAACAGCCCAGACCGCCAGCTAAGGTCCCCAAATCAATGCTGAGTGATAAAGGAGGTGGGATTGCCCAGACAACCAGGAGGTTTGCCTAGAAGCAGCCATCCTCAAAGGAGTGCGTAATAGCTCACTGGTCGAGCGATCCTGCGCCGAAAATGAACGGGGCTAAGCATTGTACCGAAGCTGCGGATTAAACTTGTTTAATGGTAGGGGAGCGTTCCATGCGGGGTGAAGCGTTAGCGTAAGCGGGCGTGGACTACATGGAAGTGAGAATGTCGGCTTGAGTAGCGAAAACATGGGTGAGAATCCCATGCCCCGAAACCCTAAGGGTTCCTCCGGCAGGCTCGTCCGCGGAGGGTTAGTCAGGACCTAAGGCGAGGCCGAAAGGCGTAGTCGATGGACAACAGGTCAACATTCCTGTACCTGTGATGTTTTGGGAAGGGGGACGGAGAAGGCTAGCCAAGCCAGATGTTGGTTACTGGTCCAAGCGTTCGAGGCGTTGAGAACCGGCGAAAACGGTTTGAGCTGAGGCGTGAGTGCGAGCTGCTACGGCAGCGAAGTTGGTGACGTCATGCTTCCAAGAAAAGCCCTATACCCGTTAAGGCATCATGGCCTGTACCCGAAACCGACACAGGTGGGGTGGTAGAGAATACCGAGGGGCGCGAGGTAACTCTCTCTAAGGAACTCGGCAAAATGACCCCGTAACTTCGGGAGAAGGGGTGCCACCGCAAGGTGGTCGCAGTGAAGAGGCCCAGGCGACTGTTTACCAAAAACACAGGTCTCCGCTAAGTCGCAAGACGATGTATGGGGGCTGACGCCTGCCCAGTGCCGGAAGGTTAAGGAAGCTGGTCAGCGTAAGCGAAGCTGGCGACTGAAGCCCCGGTGAACGGCGGCCGTAACTATAACGGTCCTAAGGTAGCGAAATTCCTTGTCGGGTAAGTTCCGACCCGCACGAAAGGCGTAACGATCTGGGCGCTGTCTCGGAGAGAGGCTCGGCGAAATAGAATTGTCTGTGAAGATGCGGACTACGTGCACCCGGACAGAAAGACCCTATGAAGCTTTACTGTAGCTTGGTATTGTGCCCGGGCTCTGAATGCGCAGGATAGGTGGGAGGCTTTGATCAACAGCTTGCGGGTTGTTGTGAGCCAACGGTGAGATACCACTCTTTCAGAGCTAGGGTTCTAACAGTCACCCGTTATCCGGGGACTGGACAGTATCTGGTGGGCAGTTTGACTGGGGCGGTCGCCTCCTAAAAGGTAACGGAGGCGCGCAAAGGTTTGCTCAGGCTGGTTGGAAATCAGCCGACGAGTGTAAAAGCAGAAGCAAGCTTGACTGTGAGACCTACAAGTCGAACAGGGAGGAAACTCGGCTTTAGTGATCCGACGGTTCTGCGTGGAAGGGCCGTCGCTCAACGGATAAAAGTTACTCTAGGGATAACAGGCTGATCTCCCCCAAGAGTTCACATCGACGGGGAGGTTTGGCACCTCGATGTCGGCTCATCGCAACCTGGGGCTGAAGTCGGTCCCAAGGGTTGGGCTGTTCGCCCATTAAAGCGGTACGCGAGCTGGGTTCAGAACGTCGTGAGACAGTTCGGTCCATATCCGGTGCATGCGCAGGAATATTGAGAGGATTTCTCCCTAGTACGAGAGGACCGGGAGGAACGCACCTCTGGTGTACCAGTTATCGTGCCAACGGTAAACGCTGGGTAGCCATGTGCGGAGTGGATAACCGCTGAAAGCATCTAAGTGGGAAGCCCACCTCAAGATGAGTATTCCCATGGCGTTAGCCAGTAAGGTCACGGGAAGAACACCCGTTGATAGGCTCTATGTGGAAGCGCAGTAATGCGTGAAGCAGAGGAGTACTAATAGACCGAGGGCTTGACCAAAACTCAGGCTCTAAACAAAAGCTTGTTTCCAGTTTTTAATTACTAAGCCTTAGGGTTAAGTGGTTGACTTACCTATGTAGTTCTCAGGGTTCAACCTGAGGATGAATACTATCCTGGTGTCCATGGCGCAGTGGAACCACTCCGATCCATCTCGAACTCGGCTGTGAAACGCTGCAGCGGCAACGATATTTGGGGGGCAGCCCCCTGAGAAAATAGCTCGATGCCAGGTAAAATATTCATCCTAATAAATTGCCCCACCTTCTTGAAAGAGGATGGGTCAGTTTACTCAAAAGCCACCCGTAGGGGTGGCTTTTTTGTTGGTTAAGCTTCTTG
>NZ_JAGQAY010000058.1:0-6131 GCF_024345355.1 Cyanobium sp. WKJ7-Wakatipu | reverse complement strand
GCCGATAAGATCGAGATCTGTTGCGGCTGAATGGCTTTCGGGCACAGGGAGGAGGCAATTCCGCCGACCTCAACTCATGCTGGCAGCCCAGGCAAGCTCGCCTGTGCCAGACTTTGAATCAGCCCTGATGGGTGTGGCTTTGGTGATGGGCTTGCGAGTGAGTGGCAGCATGAACCATCAGCTCTAGCCAAAGCGATAATATAAGGGCAGCTTCGCATAACCAATGAAATCATTGGCACTCCACTACATGCTTACTAGTGCTGCAATCGCTTTCACAGCAGCCATTTTAATCCAGCCATCTAAAGCTCAAACTGCGAAAACCCAGCCCCCATGTAGCTACAACGGTGGTAGATTTATTCCCGTGAAGCACATAGATAATGGTGGAGCATTTACCCTTGTGTGGTCGGATGGACCCAAAATGACCTACGTATGGCGCGGCGCAAACATGGATGAATGGAACGTCACCGATACACTTGGAGGACGCTGGCATTACGGCGATTACAGAGATGGTGGCTCATTTGCCCTCACGAATCTAGATAATGGCAATCAGATAAGATGCATTAGGAGGCGATAAATAGGAATGGCTCTTCGTGGCTTTGTCACCCCACAGCAGCTCCCCACCTTCTTGGCCTTTCACCAGCAGGCAGCTGATCAGCTCGGGGGCAACCTGCTCGGCCGGGCGGCAAAAGAAGGAGTGGGGGAGGTGCTGGGAGAGCGTGGTGGCCATGAGAGACTATTCATATAGATATAAGGCAATGGGCATTATGAATCCACGCGTTACCCAACTAGCACTAGGCATTGTATTCGCGGCAACCTGCAGCAGTGTAATTGCTCAGACTTCACAAGACACCTTCAAAGCCATGTGCATTATTCAGATTAATGAACAGCAATTAATGGAAACATGCGAAGTAACTGAAGTACGCGTCGGTCAGTGGCGGAGGGGAATTCGGGTGGTAGCTCCGATTCATCAATACGAAATGAGGGATGGGACTTTCAGTGGTTGTCCCTCAAACGCAACCACTTGGGACTCAGTCACTAACTCCTGCTACAGCTTTTCTTGGAATTCCGAACCACTACCAGGCAACGAAGGCAAAAGCTGCCCTGATAAGGATGGCTGGATTACGCCATGCAACCTAATGATTGCTGACAACCAAATGATAAGGGTTACACCTCACCTGCTCGTGCAAGGATTGTCTTTTGGATGACGCATAGCCCTAAAGTGACTCCGCTTGCGAATGATTAGACCCTCCTGGGAATACCAAACAGCTTCAGCGATGGCTCCCCACAGCAGCTCGCCTGAGGCTTGGCGTTTCACCACCAGGCAGCCGGCGAGCTAGTGGGCGACAACCTCAGCGGGGCGGGCGAAAAAGCTTTGAGGGAGGGTCTTGGTGGCTATGGGAGTGGCTGCTTAAATAAACGCTAAAGTTTTATCGACCAGCCAGTATTCTTGCAGAACCGATAATCTCTAGTGTTTTTGCCAGATATCGCACAATACAAGTAATTGCCAAATTTACCAATCCCATAAGACTTAATTCTTGCTCTTTGTGCTTTCCCTATAACCTTTTGGTCCCAATATGAGAACACCTCCCCCGAGCCAGACACTCCTGTGCAATCATCTGTTGGCGATGCGGTAGTGGAAACTAATAAACCACCAAGGGTTGATGCTATGGAGCTCACCTGTGATTAGGAGTTTGATATTCCGTTTCAGGAGATGGGTTTGCCTGCGCTCTTGTATTTGTACTTGGGCTTGTATTGAGGTCATTTGAGTTTCTCCTGTTTCTTGTCACGCTGAAGCACTGGCAGACCCTTCGGCATCCAGCACATCTCTTCTGTTGGGTTGCTCGCAGCTATCGCTTCTCAATCCACCGAGTAAGCACTGCAGGCGATAGTTATTTATGCAAGTTGCAGGGTTTACAGGGTCTGTGCACGGCGACAATTAGGTAGGCGGGCGCCTACGTAGTTGACACCGGGCGAACACCAGACGGTCGAGTTCAACCCCGAACCAGGCGAGTACCAGCGCCGAGCTTGCTCCGAGAGCCAGACCAGGCGCTAGCGGACGCAGCGTTCTGGCCAGGCGCCAAGGCTTAACAAAAGAATGGTGTGCGATCAAACCTGAATCTGCTGCCGAAGGCGAGCAGGAATGCTCTGTGGCCTGTGACACACCGGGGATGCCAATGGCTGCTTCCAGCAGCTGCACCAGCTCAGTAAGGATGCCCGGGCTATAGATCTCACCCAGTTCAGCGGTGAGGACCTGCAGGGTCGCGCGAGCATTGGCTGATTGCTGCTCTCTGAGAAGTTGCAAAAACAATGGTTGTCGGCCCAGATCCTGCAGCGGCATCGATCAACCGATTGACAAGCGCCTGGGCCGGCAGGCTGTTCAGCTCACCGCTGCCCACCCAGTGGCGCACCTGTTCGCCGATCTCCCGGCCGATTCCCATCCCAACCTTGCACCTCAGTGGGTCATTCAACGCCCCTGGGTTCGAACGCCGGTGCGCCCTAAATCAGCGGTGAGTGGCGATCCGCCGCATGCCAGCCACTGACTGCGGAAATTCTGGTCAAGATGGGCCTAGTTGAAGCTGCGTGGATCACGGCGGCTGCCGCTGCGGTCAACCTCCTGGTGGGTTGCCACCAAACCTGAGCCGATGCCGTATAGCACCTTCCATTGGGCAATCTGTGACGCCAGGCTGCGGTACTGCGCATTGGTGTAACCGGAATGGTGGCCCCGCTCGCCATCCGCTCCGTACGGCAGCCGCAACCCTGGATCTTCACCCCGCTGCAGTGATCGGGCGCGTCTAGTGCAGCCACTTGTGGACGGCGTGAGCATTGCTCTCGATCCGTAGGAAGCCGCCTGGGGGGAGGAGCCGGGGAACTGAGCATGAGGCGCTGGAGACATGCGGCTCAAGATCAGGGTGCCGGAGGCTTGAACTGCTGCATTCAGCCTTGCACCAGTAACAAGCAGGCTGTATTCGAGTGAAGAGAGAGCAAAGCATCCAGACCAGGCTCCCAACCCGGTGGAAAAAAAGACAGGGATGGCCTCCGGCGGTGACTTCGCGAATTCAGGGAGGACCAATGCGAGGACAGACAGCGAGGGGCCGCATTCGCGGATTGAGTCCAAAACGTCATAGCAAGGGGTTGATTCGCAGGCCGAAGGCCTAGCGGCTGTGCGAGATCCAAGTCCTGGCGCAGTTTATTGCCCCACTGTTCAACGGTCTCAAGCCCTGGATGTGGGTCGAAGAGCATTGTCCCCAAGCTGACCGTCAGCTACTGTTCGCCGAGCTCAGGTTGCGGCTTTCCACTGAGCCATGTCGTTCGAGTTGTTACGGAGACATCCATGAAGGCCATTCAAATATTCCAGCGAAGTTTCAAGATCTGCCTGCCAGCCCTTGCCCTTGCGATTCCATCGGTAGTGGTGGCGTTTACGGCCCCTGACTCAAGCCATCCAGGCCTAGATCAACTCATTGCTGCGCTGCCTGCACCAAGCCCTGACCGCATCTGGGTCAAACTGCGGCAGCATCTCAGCCTTGAAAGCCTCTCTGCGGACCTTGGGTTGCCCGACGAACAGCTGGCCAATCTCAATAATGTGTCGCTGGATCATGAGTTCCGCATGGGGGATTGGCTGGTGCTGCCCAGCCAAAAGACGCGCGAGATCAAAAGGCTGCCCGCTGTGGACACCAGCGAGCTGCGGCGCACCCCTCCGCTTGAGAGCCAAGCGCCCTTGGAACAACGCGGCGTGGTGCGCCTCGGTGAAACACTATCCAATCTCGCCCAGCGCTACGGCCTGACACTGCAGGAGCTGTTGCGACTCAATCCGGGTCTCGAAGGGGCGAGGTTGGTAGCTGGCAGCCAGATCCAGGTCGCCCAGGCGACACCAGGGCGATCACGAATGGTGCTCGGCCTGAAGCCCACCACGAGTGGTGGCATCAGCTGGCCTGAACAACCCGACTTCGGGGAGGTAACCAGACCATTTGGCCAACCCATAACAAGCACGGGCTGGGTTTGGCCCACTCGAGGCGTATTCACATCGGGCTACGGTTGGCGTTGGGGTCGCATTCACAAGGGCATCGATGTGGCCAACAACGTTGGCACCCCGATCGTTGCCGCCAAGGAAGGCCGAGTGGTCTTCGCTGGCTGGAACGATGGCGGCTATGGCTACCTGGTGACCCTGGCCCATCCCGATGGAAGCCGATCCATCTACGCCCACAACAGCCGCCTGCTGGTGAAGGTGGGACAAGAGGTGCAACAGGGCCAGGCAATTTCCCAGATGGGTAGCACCGGCCGCAGCACCGGGCCCCATTTGCATTTCGAAATCCATCCCGCCAAACGCGGTGCGATCAACCCGCTGCAATTGCTGCCGCAAAGGGCCTAACACAATCAAGACGAGATCAGCGCAGAAGGTCAAGGCAGCTGCGATGTTGATTAGGGGAAATTTTTATTAAAAAAGAGTTTTTATCGCCCCACTGGTGCAAATCTCACTGCAGCATGAAACCTTGGCAGATTTCAATGAATCCAGTTCAATGGTTTCAGAAGAGGGGTAAAAACGCCAGCGCGAAAGCAGAGCAATATTATTGACCTGATCTGAAAGACTGGGATGAATGAAGTTTCCAAGGCTCGTTGCAAGAACTCGGTTCCCATGTGGGGTTTTGACGATGGAGACGGATTCAGCAACATGGGGACCTGACCCTATGGCGGCATCGACTAGTCCCTCACGCAACCAAGCAGAAAGGATTGTCTTGAGCTTGGCGTGGCTTGCAGCATCCCAGCTGTGGAGAGCTAGTACTCGAAAGCCCTTTGCGGCTGCCATCTGCTTCTTGTAACGCGCCAGCCCACTGTCACACAGGATATTCCTACAATGCTGCGAATCGCCACCTACGTAAGCACTTAAGAAGAAAACAGGGATAGATCCACCGTCCACCTTGAAGTCCCCGGCAGAAGGCGTGGAGGGAGCAGCAGAAAAAACTCCACTAAAAAGCGGGGGGTTTTGTGAAGAGGAAGAATGCTTAAGAAGGTTCGTGATGTGTGCTGCAGTTTGCAACGGGCCATTCCCCTCGGGAGAACGCAAGCAATCAAAGGAATGATTATTTGCCAAGCCAACTAGGTTAAATCCAATAGAAAGTGCATCAGAAAGCTCTTGCGGAGGCGTAATGAATGCATAAGTAGAACGACTCGGCGGCGCCCAGAAGGCACTACAGATATTGCCAACACTGGTCTCCCAGTTGATGTAATTAATGTCACCTATTAGCTGTAGCTTGGAGTCAAAAGAGTTGTAGGCACGTTTAAAACCGGCGCGGTATACAGGCCTGGAAACATGAGAGTTTGCCCAGCCTGCGTCCCCAAAGGCAGAGAACGAAAAGGAGATGGAACTGGCGGCCTGGCCAGAGGCCGGTTTCTGACTTAATTGGGGCGGTATGGGTTCAAAAACTTGAATCAGATCTGAGTTGTTAGTGTTGCTGAAGGAAGGCCTTACCGCAGTACACGCAGAAACAGCAAGCATCGAGAGGGCAATTACTCCAAGCCTCATAGCTCTCTCCGCAAAACAATGAGCTGGAAGCATAGCAGTACCAGGAGCCACTGGCTACCAACACATATGCAAATACCATGGGGAGCGAGAAGGGCACACTGAGATGAGCGCAGTTGATTATATAGGAAAACAAAGAAATAGGTGAAAACAATGACAATGTGCTAACGGAAAAAGCGCACACCACCTTGACGCAGTGGTTTACGCCATAGCTCACATACACATAAAACCGCCCTGGCTCGCCGAAGAGCGTTTCGTTGCTGGGGGTGCGGCGGCGATGCCCGTGGCAGGCGGGCTCGCTCTGGCAATACGCCTCCGTTTCCACAATCACGCCCCAGAGCAGCTGACCAGAGGCTTGGCGTTTCACCAGCAGGCAGCCGATGAGCTCAGGGGCAATCACCTCGGCAGGGCGAGCGAAGAAGGATTGGGGGAAGTGCTGGGAGAGGTTGATGGCTATGGGGGTGGCTTATGCTCAAAGGAATACATCAGGGGCACCTCGAAAAATCGCAAGACCGCTTGATAGCGACCGAATTTGAATTATACTAAGGCTTCAAGATTACATGCTTTCCATGGGCCAGCGAGGTTTCTGGGACGAACAACAAAGAGTTGCAAAGCT